>PHEX01000007.1 GCA_002843005.1 Candidatus Anoxymicrobium japonicum
TGCGATGATGAATTCTCTATTGCTTGGAGCGGACAGCGCGGATAGAATTTGAGAGAGAAAGAGTTAGGCGGACTGGGTCAAAAAGTGCGAAAGTCCACTCACGAATACGTTATATATTCCCCCCCCGATTCCTGGTTACACCACTCTTCCCAACGCCCCGGATGTGGGAACCCCGGCTTCCAATCCTACCAAGCCCGACGCGCCGACGTTTGGATCCGGTGGAGATGTTGACACACTGGGAGCCGCGGGGCTCGATGCCCCCGTGAGGCTGCTCGAGCCCAGTTGGTCGCACTTCCTGGAGAAGGCGATGGTCGATGACGTGGCAGGGAGCCACATGCTCGTATCGACGCCACCCGAGGTTCATTTCACATGGGATACCACCGCTTACAACTCGAACGAGACGGTTTACCTTGGCGATGAAGATTGCACGCTGGTTATCGACAAGGTGAGCTTTCCTCCTGACGCTAATGGGTACACGGCGACTATCGTGGCTAAGGGCGATGTGAGGATAGACGCCTCGAATGGGACGAATTGGTTTGTCGATACCAATCAGACTTTGAACATCATCGCCGGCAAGGACATAAGGAGGACGACCACGGGTTTCATGCTGGCGAGTTCGGAGAACTGCGCTTTTCACTTTTACGCGGGCCACGACATAGAGATGCGCGATATGGCGTGGAAAGCGGCGGGAGTTCACGAGTTTTACGGTTCTTTCACGGCGGGCAACAGGGTGTATTTTGAAAGCCCGTACACGCTGTGGCAGTGGACGACTTTCAAATGGAGCAGGTGGGGATTGGATCCGGTAGGCTGGACGCCGTCATTCACTGTACAGAGCTGGCGGGAAATATAGACCAACTGGCGGAAATATGAAAAGGTGCCCTGAGCACCTGGATGAAGAAACGATGGTGTCTTGCATGGATTGCGGCAGGGATTTCTGCCGCGTGTGCAATCCCATGCTGGGCGCCGGGCAGTGGTGCCCGATCTGCTACGACAGGTCGTTGAAAGACCTCACGGCGAAAGAGACGGGCGACGAGAAGCGGAAAAAGCGCGGGCGGCTGAGGATAAGTCTGAGAAATGCCGCGGTATTCACAAAAAAACATTTTCCCATTTCTTTTTCACAGAAGATTTCATGGGAGGGGGAACCACCACTTGTGAAGGCATGGCCCGGGTTCCTGGTTGCCGCAATCGGGGGCGGCGGGCTCTGGATGGCAGCCGTGCTTCTGACGCGCAGGCGCCTTGCAATCTTTTCCATATGCGTGGCACTCCTCGTGGCATGTGCGGTGGTCCGGTCACTGGGTGTGAAATACGGGGTCGCGACAGCGGTGCTTGCTTCTGCGACAGTGATGTTGGCGCTGGTCGCGGGCGAGTTGATCGTGCAGTTGCTGTACCGTCTTGAGGTCATCAGGAAACTCGATCTTGTGCGGGCCTGGGCAAACACTCCCAACAGCCGTATCTATGCCATTTATTACAAGAAGCTGCTGCTGGCGCGGATGCTTCCAGCGGTGGTGATCGCGTTCATTGTCGGGTGGTGGCCGCTCAAGCGCAAATTAGGCTGGAAAGGTTTCTCGACTTAACTTTTGGGGAGCAGGTCTTTTTTCTTAAGTCGGTACACGTTATCTGGATTGAAGGCCATCGACTCTGAGAAAAAAGACCTGCTCCCCAAAAGTTAAGTCAGGATGTTCGCCCCGTTTTCCGTCAGCAGCACCGTTTCCTCGTGGCGCGCGCCGAACTCGCCTTCGATGTAGACGCCCGGCTCGATAGTGAAGACCATGCCGGGCTCGAGTGTGTCAGTTGAGAGGCTTGACAGGGTTGGCTTCTCGTGCGCCTCGAGGCCGACGCCGTGCCCGAGCCCGTGAACGAAGTTCTCGGCGAAACCGAGCGCTTCGAGCCGTTCGCGCGCGGCGCGGTCGACGTCTGCCGCCGCCACGCCGGGAGCGAGGATCGCGAACGCGGCGTCTGACGCCTCGCGCACCACATCGGTGACCCGCGCCTGGAGTTGAGTTGGCTCACCGAGGCAGATTGTCCTGGTGACGTCGCAGCAGTAGCCGTCCTTGAGCGCGCCGAAATCGATGACCACCAGGTCGCCTTGCTCGAGCCGCCGGTCGGTGATTCGCGCGTGCGGCATCGAGGAGTTCGGGCCGGAGGCTACGATAGTGTCAAACGCGGGTTTGTCCGCCCCGGCGCTCATCATCAAAAAATCAAGGCGGGCGGCGAGTTCGCGTTCTGAAACGCCGGGTGAGATCATGGGGAGCAGGTTCTCCCAGGCGCGCCGCGCACACCCGGCCGCGAGGCGGATGGCCTCGATCTCTGTCGGGTCTTTGCGCTCGCGCATGGTTTCGACGACCTTGCTTGTGAACTCGATTGTCGAGTCGGGCAACGACTTGATGAGCCTTTGCTGGAAAGCGATTGTGGACGAGTCTTCGAGCCCAACGGCGCCCTGGCGCTTGTGCAGGCTCGCGGCAATCGACTCGGTGATGTCGCGCGTGACGATATTGACGTTCCAGTTGGCCGTTTCGCGAGCCACCTGCTCGCGGTAGCGGCCGTCCGTGAAAATGGTGGCCGCCTCTCCTGTGATGACCGCGACAGCGCTCGAGCCCGTGAAGCCACTCAGGTACCGGACGTTTTCAGCCTTTGTGATTACAAGCGCGTCGAAGAATAAGGGGTCAGGCACCGTCTACCTTTCCGTCTACCTCGCGCGCAAGGCAAGGTATAATTGACCCGCGCGCTATCGATCATTCGCGAGAGAAGCAGGAACAAGTGAACATACTATTTCTTTGCTGGAGAGACGTAAAGAACCCGAGGGCCGGGGGGGCTGAGGTTTACATCTTTGAAGTGGGCAAGAGATTGAACGCGCGCGGCCACAGTGTCACGCTTTTCACGGCGGCGTTTCCCGGTTGCGCGCCGGAGGAGTCGATAGATGGCGTGCGGGTAATCAGGCAGGGCGCGCAGGTTACAGTGCAGTGGCGGTTTTACAGGTGGTGGAGGAGGCAGGGGCAAAACGACGGCTACGACACGGTCGTTGAAACGGTCAACACAATCCCGTTTCTTACGCCTCTTTATATTCGTGGGGGAAAGATGCGCCGAAAAGCGCTGTTTTTCCAGCTTTGCGGTCGTGTATGGTGGTACGAGAGCGTATTCCCGCTCAACGTGATCGGTTTTCTTTTAGAGCCGCTTTACCTCCTGGCATACCGGCGGACCCACGTGGCCACTATCTCGGAATCGAGCAGGAAAGACCTTGTGAGACACGGTGTGCCCGGGCGGCTTGTCGATATCTGCCCAGTGGGAATTGACGCGCGGCAGCCGGAAACGATTGCGTCCGGGGGCGATGGGCTGAATATACTGTTTGTCGGGCGACTTACACCGTCAAAGCGGCCAGATCATGTCATAAAGGCTTTTGCGAAAATACGCCTAACGCGCGCCGACGCCAGGCTGTGGATCGTCGGTGACGGCAAGCCTCGCTTCAAGGCCGGGCTCGAGCGGCTTGTCCGGGCGCTTGGGCTCGAGCGGGATGTCACATTTTTCGGACGGGTTTCAGAGGACGGGAAAGCGCGGCTCATGAGAGAAGCGCATGTGATCGCGGTAACCTCGGTCAAAGAGGGATGGGGGCTGGTGGTGACAGAGGCGGCCGCGCGCGGCACTCCCGCTGTCGTGTACGATGTGGACGGGCTTCGCGATTCGGTTCGCGGCGGCGTAACCGGCGTGGTCTGCGGGGAGAACACTCCCGAAGTGCTCAGCCGCGAAGTTCTTGCGCTTGCGGCCGATGCGTTTCGCCTTGAGAAAATGAGAAATAACGCGCGCGCGTTCAGCAGTGAGTTCACCTGGGAGAAGGCAACGGAGGCATTTGAGCGTTTCATCGGATCGTGATATTGAACTGGAGGCAGGATGTCTGTATCAACAGCGGAATTTCGAAACGGACTTGTGCTCGACCTTGACGGGCCGCTTATGCGCATTATCGAGTTTCAGCACGTGAAACCCGGCAAGGGCGGAGCTTTTGTCAGGACAAAACTCAAAAACGTCGAGACCGGGAAAGTTATCGACAAGACGTTTCGCGCGGGGGAGAAGCTCGAGGAGGCGGTGCTCGAGCACAGGCGCATGCAGTACCTGTACAAGGATGGCGGCAACGACATCTTCATGGATCTCGAGAGCTTTGAGCAGGTTCACGTGGCGGCATCTGTGATCGGCGAGGACGCGAACTTTCTGGTGGAAAATCAGGAGTTGAGCGTTTTCACGAGAAATGGAAACGCGGTGACGATTGAGTTGCCGCCAGCGGTAACGTTGCGTGTTTCGAGTGCGGAACCGTGGCTCAAGGGCGACACCTCGAGTGGCGCCACAAAGCCGGTGACGCTCGAAACGGGGCTGGTCGTCCAGGCGCCGCTTTTTGTCAACGTTGGAGACGCGCTCAAGGTGGACACCCGGACAGGGCGCTACATGGAAAGGGCCTAGTGGTGTCGAGGGGACAGAGCAGCCGGGGTCACCAGCGCAAGTACGCGTTGCGAGTCCTCTTTGAGATGGACAGCAACAGGACGACTGTGCGCGAAGTAATGGATGGCAAGCGGCGCGCCGGCGAGGATGGGCCGGGGGATTTGGCGATTGAGCTCATCGAGGGCGTTGTCCGGCACTTGCCGGAGTTCGACGATATCATCGGCAGGTACGCCGAGGGTTGGGACATCGAGCGCATGCCTGGGGTGGATCGCAACATCATTCGCATGGCGCTCTACGAGCTGTTCTTTACAGACATACCACCGGGAGCGACTATCAATGAGGCCGTTGAGCTTGCCAAGGTTTATTCAACCGATGAGTCGGGCAAATTCGTGAACGGCGTGCTGGGCCGCGTGACCCGTGACAGGGAAGAGGGAAAATTGTCCTTGCCATCGTGATGGAACAGTGCTAATCTTTTTCATGGAGACCCTTTAATCTGGTTCGGAGAAACCGGGAAGGAAGGAAACTTGAAGACAGGAACCACAAAAGACGTCTTGCCGATTTTCGGCGGGGCGTTTAACTTTTTCCTCCTCCTCGAGTGAGAAAACGCATAATGGGGTCAAACCAAAATATGCGTTTTGCAACAGATAAATGATGGGAGTGCCCATAAAAACGCATATTTTGGTTTGACCCCATTATGCGTTTTCAAAAGTTAAACGGAAGAAGAAAGAGTTGACCACATGAGTTTTGAAGCGCGGACGAAGGTGATAGACGCGGAGGATGTCGCGAGGGTCGTCACACGCATATCACACGAGATTCTGGAGCGGAACAGGGGCGTCGAAGACATTGTACTGGTTGGAATCCGCACCCGCGGGGTTTTTCTCGCGCGGCGACTTGCCACCGTTATTGAACGAATCGAAGGCTGCGCGATCGAGGTTGGCGAGCTCGACGTGTCTTTTTACCGCGACGACATCGCTTCCAGAGGAGGCGCCGCGAACGTCGGCGTCACCCGGATCGACTTTGACATCAACGACAAGCGGGTTGTGATTGTGGATGATGTCCTTTATACGGGGCGCACTATCCGGGCGGCGATGGACGCGCTGATGGATTTCGGGAGGCCGCGGGTGATCCAACTGGCGGTGCTTGTCGATCGCGGGCATCGCGAGCTTCCTGTCAGGGCCGACTACGTTGGAAAGAACCTCCCGACATCGGGAAACGAGAGGGTCAAGGTCTCGCTCGAGGAGATAGACGGGACGGACATGGTAGAGATCGGCGAGGAGGCATGATGCCGGATGTGACGACAGATCACAGGCACCTGCTGTCGATATCAGATCTCGACGCTTCGGAGATACTCAATCTCCTGGACTCAGCGCGCTCGTTCGCGGAAGTCTCGATGAGGCCGGTCAAGAAAGTCCCCGCGCTTCGTGGCAGGACCATTGTCAACATGTTCCTCGAGCCGAGCACGCGCACAAAGATCTCTTTTGAAGTAGCTGCGAAGCGCCTCTCGGCCGACGTCATGAACTTTTCTCCAGCCGCGAGCAGCTTCTCCAAGGGTGAGAGCCTCAAGGACACGGGCAATACGATAGTGGCAATGGGCGTGGACGCGCTGGTGATCAGATCCTCGAGCGCCGGCGCGCCTCATATTCTTGCCGATTGGGTGGACTGCTCGGTCATCAACGCGGGCGACGGCATGCACGAGCACCCCACCCAGGCTTTGCTGGACCTGTTCACGATGCGCGAGTGGCTGGGCCGGCTCGAGGGCCTCAAGGTCGCTATAGTCGGAGACATAGACCACTCGAGGGTCGCGCGCAGTAATATCCACGCGCTCAACAAGGTTGGCGCTGAAGTGATGCTCGTGGCGCCCCGATCGCTGTTGCCCGAGGCGGTAGAGGAGATTGGCGTCACAGTCACCAGCTCGCTTGATGAGGCGCTTGAGTGGTGTGACGTGCTCTATCTCCTGCGTATCCAGGTAGAGCGTGTGAATGAGTCCCGGTTTCCCTCCCTGCGCGAGTACATGCTGCTGTACGGACTTACTCAGACGCGCTGGTCGCGCTTGAAGCGCAAGCCGCTGGTGATGCATCCCGGCCCGATGAACCGTGGCGTGGAGATAGCGTCCGAGGTAGCCGACGAGGTCGAGCCGGTGATAATCGCTCAGGTGTCGGCCGGAGTCGCCGTGCGGATGGCGGTTCTGTACGACATTCTTGGAGGCAGCCGTGACTGATGGCGTTCTCATAAAAGGCGGCACGGTCCTTACGTTCCCGCAAGGGTTCATCAACGATGCCGACGTAAAGATCAAAGGTGGAATCGTGCGCAAGGTCGGATGCGGCCTGCGGCCGGATGGCTGCGACGTGGTGGACGCCTCGGGATGCGTTGTGGCGCCCGGCTTCATAGAGATGCACGCTCACCTTCGCGAGCCGGGGGCGGAGTACAAGGAGGATGTCGGCAGCGGGAGCCGCGGCGCGGCGCGCGGCGGCTACTCAGCCGTGTTTTGCATGCCAAACACGGAGCCTTCGATAGACAACTCCTCGGTCGCGGAGTACGTGTTCGACAGGGGAGAAGATGAAGGGCTGTGTATGATCCTCCCGCACGGGGCCATCACCATGGGCCGGAAAGGGCAGACGCTTGCGCCGATGGGAGAAATGGGCGCGTGCCGCGCGCGGGTCAAAGGGTTCAGCGACGACGGGAATCCAGTGGTCGACTCTGAGATAATGCGCCGCGCGATGGAGTACGCCCGCACCATGGGGGCGCTCATAATTTCCCACAGCGAAGAGAAGAGCCTGTCGGTGGGCGGACAGATGAATGAGGGACGTTACGCGACGCTCCTCGGGTTGCGGGGAATACCGCCCGAGTCGGAACAGATCGGCGTTTTTCGTGATATATGCCTTGCGGAGATGACCGGCGCGAGATTGCACCTCGCCCATCTTTCCACGGCGGGCTCGGTGGAACTCGTGCGCGCGGCGAAGCGGCGTGGCCTGCCGGTTACCTGCGAGGTCGCGCCTCATCACTTTTCGCTGGACGACTCCAGCTTGATGGGGTACGACACGAACATGAAGATGAACCCTCCGCTTCGCTCAAAAGAGGATGTGGCGGCTATTCTCGAGGCGCTCTCCGACGGCACCATTGACGTGATCGCGACCGACCACGCGCCGCACGCGCCGCACGAGAAAGAAACCGAGTTTGACCGCGCCCAGTTCGGGTGTGTGGGCATGGAGACGTGCTTCGCGCTGGTGATCACGCGGCTCGTGGACACGGGAGTGCTCAGCCTCTCAGACGCGATATCAAAACTTACCGTGGCGCCCGCGCGCGTCATGAGCATGGAGCGATTGGGCTATCACCCGGCGGTAGAGGAAGGCGCGCCCGCGAACATCGTTGTTTTTGACCCAGATCTCAAATGGACGGTTGACCCCGCGGCGTTCGAGTCACGCTCGCGCAACACGCCTTTCGCGGAGTGGCAGGTCAAAGGCAAGGTAGTGCACAAGGTGTTTCGCGGAAAGATGGTCGTCAGGGACGGTAAGCTCTCATGTTAACTTTTGGGGGTCAAAAGTTAAGGGGGGTGCTGGTTCTCGAGGATGGGACTACATATCAGGGAGTCGCGTTCGGCGCGCCCGGCGAGTTCTTCGGGGAAGTCTGCTTCAACACGAGCATGACCGGATATCAGGAAATATTGACAGACCCGTCGTACACGGGGCAGATGGTCAACATGACGTACCCGCTCATCGGCAACTACGGGGTGAACACCGAGGATTTCGAGTCCGACCGCGTCCACATGGGCGGCTTCATAGTGAGAGAATTGTCACGACTGCGCTCCAACTGGCGCTCCTCGGGCGACCTGGACGGTTTTCTAAAAAGCAACGGCACAGTCGGCCTCGAGGGCATTGACACGCGCGCGCTCACGAGGCGCATTCGCGCAAAAGGCGCGATGAAGGCCGCATTGAGCACCGTCGACCTCGATCGCGACAGCCTTCTCGCTCGCCTCGAGGGCGCGCCGGGGCTCGTCGGGCGGGATATGGTTCGAGAGGTAACGATCTCGAAGCCGTACGTATGGGATGACGTCACGACGGACGAGGCCGGTGACCCGCGGTTCGAGATCGTCGCCTGTGACTTTGGGATCAAGCGTAATATTTTGAGGCTGCTTGCCAGTCTTGGCTGCCGCGTCACTGTTGTCCCGGCGAGCGCGACGGCGGAGGAGATACTCAATCTGAACCCCGACGGCGTGTTTCTCTCCAACGGCCCCGGCGATCCGGCGGCGGTCACGTACGCGATAGACACTGTTCGCGCTCTGCTGGGGAAAAAGCCGATCTTCGGCATTTGTCTGGGGCACCAACTGCTCGGGCTGGCCCTTGGCGGCAGGACATACAAGCTCAAATTCGGGCACCGCGGCGCCAACCAGCCGGTCATGCGCAAGGACACCGGGCGCGTCGAGATAACCGCGCAGAACCACGGTTTCGCGGTGGACACGGAAAGCCTGGCCCAGTGCGAGTACTTTGATGTGGAACTCACGCACTGGAATCTCAACGACATGACATCCGAAGGGATGAGATGCGAAAAGGCGGGGGCCTTCTCGGTTCAGTACCACCCGAAGGCCGCGCCGGGACCGCACGACTCCCGTTACCTTTTCGAGGCGTTTCTCGACCTCATGAAGGAGTGGCGCTAAGTGCAAAAACGCAACAAAGGGGCTTGACCCCCGGTGTTGCGTTTTCTCAAGCTATTTATGGGAGGAAGCGATAGATGCCGCGCCGCACTGACATCGAGAAGATAATGATTATCGGTTCCGGGCCGATTATCATCGGGCAAGCGTGCGAGTTCGACTACTCCGGCACCCAGGCGTGCAAAGTGCTCAAGGATGAAGGCTTCGAGATCGTGCTTGTCAACAGCAACCCCGCGACGATCATGACGGATCCGCAGTTTGCCGACCGCACGTACATCGAACCCGTTACGCCCGAGTGGGTGGAGAAGATAATCGAGCGGGAACGGCCACAGGCGTTGCTGCCGACGATTGGCGGGCAGACCGGCCTGAACGTTTCCGTCGCGCTCGCGAAAAGCGGTGTGCTGGACAGGTTCGGCGTCGAGCTTATCGGCGCGCGTTACGAGGCCATCGGCAAGGCGGAGGATCGAAACCTCTTCAAAAAGGCGATGCGGAACATCGGGCTTGACACCCCCGAAAGCGACTTCGCGTACACGCTCGCCGAGGCCGAGAGCATCGCGAAGGGAATGGGGTTCCCACTCGTCATCAGGCCTTCGTACACGCTTGGCGGCGGCGGCAGCGGACTCGTTTACAACATGGCTGAGTGTCTCGAGACGGCGCGCCAGGGGCTCGACCTGTCACCGATAACCGAGATATTGATAGAGAAGTCGGTCAAAGGGTGGAAGGAGTACGAACTCGAGGTCATGCGCGACAGCAAGGACAACGTTGTCATCGTGTGTCCTATCGAAAACTTTGACCCGATGGGCGTCCACACGGGCGATTCGATAACGGTCGCGCCCGCGCAGACACTCACCGACGTCGAGTACCAGGCGCTCCGCGACGCTTCAATCGATATCATGCGCGAGATAGGCGTGGAGACTGGCGGCTCGAACATACAGTTTGCCGTCGAGCCTGACACCGGGCGCGTCGTCGTCATCGAGATGAACCCGCGCGTGTCGCGATCGAGCGCTCTCGCTTCAAAGGCCACAGGTTTTCCGATAGCGAAGATAGCCGCGAAGCTTGCGGTAGGGTACACGCTCGACGAGATACCCAACGACATCACCCGCGAGACGCCGGCGTGTTTCGAGCCTGCTATCGACTATTGCGTGGTGAAGGTGCCTCGTTGGGCGTTTGAGAAATTCCCCGGCGCCGATGAGGCGCTGGGCACCAGAATGAAGTCGGTAGGCGAGGTCATGTCTATCGGCCGCACGTTCAAGGAGGCTATCCAAAAGGCGGTGCGCTCGCTCGAGATCGACAGGTACAGCCTGCGCGACCTGGAGGACACGCCGGAGCGTGACCTGCTCGATGAACTCGAGGTCGCGAGCCACGACAGGCTCTATAAGATATATCACGCGTTGCAGGAGAACATAGGAATCCCAGAGATATTCGAGCGGACGGGAGTCGATTCCTGGTATCTCGACAACCTGGCTCAGATCGCGGAGATGGAACAAGCGCTCGATAGCCACGACATTGACAGCATACCTGATGATCTGTTGCGTGAGGCGAAGCGTTACGGCTTCTCGGATGTGGAGCTGGCGAGGTTGTTGGGCTCGAATGAGCTCGCGGTGCGTGAAAGCCGCAAGGAGCGGGGGATAATCGCGATCTTCAAGTCCGTTGACACGTGCGCCTCCGAGTTCGAGGCGTACACGCCTTACTACTACTCCACGTACGAGGATGAGGATGAAACCCGCGACACCGGCAGGGAGAAGGTGATGATCCTCGGCGGCGGGCCCAACCGGATAGGCCAGGGGATCGAGTTTGACTACTGTTGTGTGCACGCGTCGTTCGCCTGCCGTGAGATGGGGTACGAGACTATAATGGTCAATTGCAACCCCGAGACGGTCTCGACCGACTACGACACGAGCGACCGGCTCTTTTTCGAGCCCCTCACGTTCGAGGACGTGATGAATATTGTCGATCGCGAGAAGCCGATGGGAGCGATAATTCAGCTCGGGGGGCAGACGCCGCTCAAGCTCGCGATACCGCTCGAACGCGCGGGGGTGAAGATACTCGGTACTTCTCCCGCGGCGATAGACCGCGCCGAGGATCGCGAGCAGTTCGGCGACATGCTGGAGAAGCTTGGCATAGATTGCCCGCCCGGCGGCGTCGCGACTTCGGTGGAGGGCGCTATCCAGGTAGCGGAGCGCATCGGCTACCCGGCGCTGGTAAGGCCCTCATACGTTCTCGGCGGGCGCGCCATGGAGATCGTTTACTCGGATGAGATGATGAAGTATTACATGGAGACGGCGGTCAAGGCCTCTCCCGAGCATCCTGTCCTCATCGACAGGTTTCTCGAGGACGCGAAGGAGGTAGACGTTGACGCGCTCTGTGACGGCGTTCGGGTGTATATCGGGGCTATCATGGAGCACGTCGAGGAGGCTGGCATTCACTCCGGCGACTCGGCTTGCGTGATACCGCCGATTTTCTTGAGCAAGCGCGTAAAGGCGGACATCACGAGATTCACCGAGCAGCTTGCCATCGAGCTCGGGGTCGTGGGGCTTATCAACATTCAGTACGCGGTGAAGGACGAGAAGGTGTTTGTGCTCGAGGTAAACCCACGAGCAAGCCGCACGGTTCCGTTTGTGAGCAAGACGATCGGCATCCCGCTCGCAAAGATGGCGACGCGCCTGGCGCTGGGGCAGACGCTGGACGATCTGGGTTTGCGCGAGGAGCGGTTCTCGAAGCTCAAGCACATCGCGGTCAAGGAAGCCGTCCTGCCGTTTGTGAGGTTCCCCGGGGCGGACACAGTGCTCGGGCCTGAGATGAAATCAACAGGCGAGGTCATGGGCATAGACGATTACTCGCCGGGATCCGACACCGGCATAGGGATGGCGATGGTCAAGTCGCAGATCGCGAGCTATAACCAGTTTCCCACGGCGGGCGCCGTGTTCATCAGCGTGCCGGATAAAAAGAAGAAGGACGCGGCGGACATAGCGCGGCGGTTCTTCGAGGAAGGCTTCAAGTTGCTCGCGACCGTCGGGATCGCGACGCGGATACGCGAGCGGGGCCTCGACGTGGAGAGTGTAAACAAAGTAGGGAAGGGCAAGCCCGACATTGTCGATTTCATCCGGGACAGGAAGATTGATCTCGTGATCAACGTTCCGGATGGTCACGGCAGTCGTGGGAGCGGGTATGCCATTCGCACTGAGGCGACCATGAACGGCGTGCCGTGCATTACGACCATAGAGCTTGCCTCGATAGTCATCATGGGCATCAAAGCGTTGAAAAAAAGCGACATGAGGGTCAAGAGCCTTCAGGAGTACCACGCCGCAATCGAGAAAGAACTGGAGGAGGCGCAAGATGAGTGAGGCTTCGACAACGGCGCCTGTTTCATCGATCGCGGTTGTCACAGCTCGCAATGAGGTCGCGCGTGACGTGCACGTTCTGACGCTCGAGATCACCTCGGGCGCGCGCGCGCCGCTTCCAGGGCAGTTCTACCAGATCGATTGCGGGGGCGGCCGCGAGCACCTTCTTCCAAGGCCTATAGGAGCAATGGACGCGCGAGTCAGCAGGGGAGGCGTGGCGCTGGCGTTCATGGTCGAGTCGGTTGGTTGGGGCACCGGCAGGTTGTGCCGGCTCGTTCCCGGCGATGAGATCAGGGTGCTTGGGCCGCTGGGCCGTGGATTTGGCCCGATCAGTGGAGGCACGGCGTTGATTGTCGCGGGAGGCATGGGCTTTGCTCCGCTATGTTTTCTCGCAAGCAAGATGGATAGAGATGGAGAACGGTATGATCTGCTGGCCGGCGTAAACTCAAAGGAAAAATATATGCCCGCCCTCGCTACGCTCAATGGAGTAGTCGAGGTTTTCTCGGACGATGGCACGATTGGCAGGAAAGGGATAGTGACCGACGGTGTGGCATCGCGTCTTGACGAGGGTGGTTACACGAAAGTCTACACATGCGGGCCGGAACCCATGATGGAGTCAGTCGCCCGCGTGGCGCTGACGCGTGGAGTGCCCTGCGAGGTATCCCTCGACTCCAGGATGGCCTGCGGGATAGGAGCGTGCCGCGGGTGTGTGCGGGAAGGCTCACACGGGCGCAACCTGTGCGTCTGCGCCGACGGCCCGGTGTTCGACTCGCGCGACGTCAAATGGAATGTTACAACGAAGTTTGACCAATGAGACGTGGGACATGACAAAGATAAACCTTGCCGTAGACCTTGCGGGCATAAGGCTCGAGAATCCCGTGCTGCTGGCGTCGGGGACTGCCGGCTACGGCACGGAGCTCGCGCCGTTGATAGATTTGGGTAAGCTTGGCGGCATAATATTGAAGTCGGTCACGGTTGACGCGCGCGCGGGCAACCCGTCGCCGCGGATATGGGAGACGCCATGTGGGATGCTTAACTCGATAGGTCTCGAGAACGTTGGGATCGACGCGCTCGTGGAAAATACGCTCCCGGCGCTGGAGGAACTTGGGATGTCGGTTTTTGCGAGCATCGCGGGCGATACGGCACGGGATTACGAGCGTCTTTCCTCGAGGCTCCAGGGCGCGGGGGGAGTCGCGGGAATCGAGGTCAACGTTTCATGTCCTAACGTCGAGAAAGGCGGAATCCAGTTTGGCGCCGACGAGGGCGCGACAAAGAGTGTGGTGATGGCGGTTCGCGAAAACTGTTCACTTCCCGTTTTCGTGAAACTCTCGGCCGCGGTCACCGACATAACGCGCATCGCGCACTGTGCGGCGGATGCCGGCGCGACCGGCTTCTCGCTCATCAATACGATTCCGGGTCTTGCCATAGACACGGCCAGCAGGAGGCCCAGGCTCGGTGGCGTCACAGGCGGGCTGTCGGGTCCCGCGATCAAGCCGGTCGCGCTCAAGGCGGTCTGGGAGTGTTACAGAAAGATGGGAATGCCTGTGATAGGCGGCGGGGGCATCTATGATTCAGACGATGTGGTAGAGTTTTTGCTTGCCGGAGCGACCGCGGTATCAGTAGGAAGCGCGATGTTTTCAGACCCGCACAGGGCTATCGATATCGTTGAAGGATTGCCCGGCGCCGTGACGCGCGCGGGCGCGTCTTCAATTAAAGAGTTAATTGCCGGCATGCGAATTTAACTTTGGGGTCAGTCCCCCATGGCGCGTCCGTGCGCCATGTGGGACTGACCCCAAAAGTTAAGCTTCGTGAATATCGTCGGGATACGCTACACGCCATAGATACAGGCCTCTCGCAGGGAGCGGATCCGCGCAGGGCTTCCCGCTTCCGTCCAGATGACGCCTGAGATCATCGAGGCTCATGCGGCCGCGCCCCACAGAGAAGATCGCCCCCGCCATTACCCTGACCATGCGGTACAAAAAAGCGTTCGCGATGACGCGGATGCATAGCAAATCCTGGCTGACGCGGACGACATCGCACTTCAGCACGTTACGCACCGCGGAGACATCGCTTCCACCTTTGACGCGAAACGCGGAAAAATCATGCTCGCCCGGAAAAAGCGCGCACGCCTCTTCCATCATGCGGAGGTCGAGCGGCTTCGCCACGTGAAAGACGCGCTCCTCGAGGATCGGCGAAGGAGATTTCCTGTTGAGTATGAAATATCGGTACTCGCGCCACAACGCGTCTCGCCTGGGATCAAACCCCTCCCTGGCGCGCGCAAGCGCTGTTACCGCGATGCCATCGGGCAAGAGCGCGTTCAATCCGATGAGCGCCCTGTCCGTATCCACCTCACGCGCCAGGTCGAACGCCGCGACCTGTCCAACCGCGTGCACGCCCTTGTCGGTGCGGCCCGCGTAACGCGCGACAACCTCTGTGCCCGTATAAGTAGAAGCGGCGCTCTCCAGCGCCCCATGGATCGTCGCGAGGCCCGGCTGCCTCTGGAAACCGTGGAACGAGGTTCCAACGTACTCGAGTGTCAAACAGTAACAATACCGTCTATCAAGAGTGTCTTGACAGGCGCTCTGGCGACCGGGCGCTGACACCAACGTCATAACGCTGGCACTCTGTGCTCGATCATCGACTCCAGGGACGAGTAGCTCACCACACCACGATCCACGGCGTCTATTGCTCTGCGCAAGTTGCTCGTGAGAACCGGATCAACTGAGACTTCGGCAATCTGTCTCATCAGATCGATAATCTGCTTCATCGTACGCACCATGTCGCCAACAGACCTGTCAGGAAACCGGCTGAGCATCTGCTCGAGCCCTGCCCCTCTCGCCCAGAAAAACGCGGCTTCCCCGAAGCCCGTGTCGGGCGACCCAACGAGGTCGAGCCCGCGATTGCCCTCAGCGGCCTTTATGTCATCGAACACGCTGTTTAGCCAGTCAAGCGCATCGCCAAGCTTGCCCTGGAGATGTTCGTAACGAGCTCTCGCGACGCGCCTGGTTTCATCTGTCTCGGCCTCGCGCGACTCGTAAATAAACCACGACGCGAAAGCCGCGAGCTCCTCGGGTTCGAGTTGCGACAGTATCCCGGCATCGAGCGCCTCGACCAGCAAAAGATCGCACTCGTTATAAACGCGCCTGAGCATGTCGCCCTTACCTGTCATATCCTCACCTTTCACAAAACCAAAACTGTTCAAGACATCGAGCACGTCCACCAGCCGCCGCGACACGACATCGTGTCCCGAGTCCCTTTCCTTGCGAGCGCTATCCATCTGCCGGGATATCTTTTCCGCGCGCCGCGCGGATTGCGCGCATCGCTCTCGGCGCTCGCAATCGTTGCAACGGTTGCCCTTGATATCTTGCTCGAGCATTGTGATCGCCGTGAACAGATCAATCTCCTCGGGTGTGCCACCGGCGCCGGCCGTGATCGAGCCGGCGTTCCTGCAAATCTCCTCTATCTTTGCTCCCGCCTGCTTGCGAACTTTCCTTGTCGGCGATGTGATCCTGGCAATGTCAACAACCCCAACCACGCGCGGTGGGTGCTTGAGGATCCGCTCGGAAACTTTCCTGTAACGTCCCATCGGATCCACAACAAGCACTCCGCCTGGCGTATTACGGCCCTCCTGGCGCTTGCGCACCACGGCCAGCGCCTTCTCCGAGCCTCGATGACCCACAAGAATGACATCGCCTGGCTGGAGCCGCGTCATAGTCTCTCTTACCTCGCGCTTTCGCCGCTCCTTTGCGATGGTGGAAAGCCGTCGCTGCGTTTTGGCAAGCTGCATCTCGAGCTGACGGAACTTCCGCGCGTCGGCATCCGGGCAGCGGCTCGCGTCGATCTCCTGATCGAGATCCTCGTCGAGAGCCTCCAGCCGCAACTGCAGTGTGACCACGCGCTTATCCGCGCAGTACTGGGCAAAGGAGAGGTTTAGCAGGCGCTGAGCGCCTGTGAGGTCGTGCTCGGCCATGATATTCACCGCCATGTTGTAAGAGACCTCAAACCGCGATACGACAGGGTGCGGTTCGCGTTTCACAAGCGCGCGTATCTGGTCCACGTTAAAAAACTTCTGGTGAAGGATAACCGAGTAACCGATCTCGTCGATCCCGCGCCGCCCCGCCCGCCCGGTGAGTTGCTTGTACTCGCCCGGGGTCAGCGGCCTGTGGGCCTCGCCGTTCCACTTGGAAAGTGTCTCAATAACCACGGTGCGCGCGGGCATGTTCATCCCGAGTGAAAGCGTCTCGGTCGCAAAGACGACCTTGATGAGTCCGCTTGAAAAAAGCTCTTCTACGGCTTCTTTGAAGAGGGGAAGAGCGCCCGCGTGGTGCGCCGCTACGCCCGCCTTCATCGCTGTCGCGAAGCTCTCGTAATTCAGGCACGCGAGATCCGCCGGATCGAGAAAACGCATCTTCTCGTCGAGGTACGCCTCGATAGCCTTTGCCTCGGCGGGGCTTGTCAGCGACATCCCATCCTTGCGGCAATAGGTGACGGAATCCTGGCATGCGGCGCGAGAAAAAAGGAAGTATATCGCCGGCAGCATATCCCGCCGTTTGAGCTCCCTTATGACTTCAGTCCTTCTGGGCGCCAGGTTCGGCCCTCTCCCGCCACGACGTCCACTTCCCGATCCGGACGAACGATACTTGAGCGCCTCTATCTGCTCACTGATGACGCGGGTGAGATTTTTGTCGAAGAGCCCGCAAAGCGCTTTGCCAACGAAGTAGTGGTTGCGCAATTTGACGGGCCGCTCTTTCGAGAAAACGACATCCACGCCACCTCTGATGCTGTTCATCCAATCGGCCAGGTCGCGCGCGTTGGATACTGTCGCGCTCAAAGCTACGATCTTCACCGTGTCGGGCAAAAGAATTACTATCTCTTCCCAGACCGCGCCCCTTTCCGGATCCTGCATGTAATGGACCTCATCTAAGACGACCACTCCCAGTTCATCCAGTTTCGAACTCGATTCATAGATCATGTTGCGCAGCACCTCGGTCGTCATCACGACCAGTGGCGCCTCGCCATTGATGCAGTTGTCCCCCGTGAGAAGGCCCACGTCGCCTTGCGGGTACACGCGGGACAAATCCCTGAACTTCTGATTGGAGAGCGCCTTCATGGGCGTCGTATAGAAGAACTTCTTCCCCTGAGATCGCGCCTGCTCCAACGCGTACTCGGCGACCACTGTCTTGCCCGAACCCGTGGGAGCGGCCACGAGCACAGACCTGCCTTCCGAGAGCCTGTCAATCGCGTCGCACTGGAACTCATCCGGCGAAAACCCGTATTTTTTTCTGAATTCATCGGTGTTCATGCATTCATTGTATCAGGGGTCAGGCACCGTCTACCTTTCCGTCTACCGCAACATGGGGTCAGGCACCGTCTACCGCTTTAGCGGTAGACGGTGCCAGACCCCTACTCATATAATGTCTTCAGGTTAGAGAAAGGAAATCACCTGTGCGCGTCTACCTGGAGAAAGCCGATGGCGGCATCACAACAACTTCATCGCTCGATGGAGTTGCCCTGACCGACGCCAAACTACTCTGGATCGACTCCCTCGCTCCGTCCGACGACGAGATTTCTCGTATCGGCGAACTCATTGGAACGCACCCGCTCGAACTCGAGTACTGCAGGAGGCCCGACGGCAAACCGAAACTGCAGGAGTTCCCCAACCACCTTTTCATCTCCTGGGAATTTCTCTGTGATTCGCCCGAAACCGATGTGATAGAAACCACGCCGGTGTTTCTGTTTCTTGGCGCAAACTTCCTCGTGACCGTGCACCGTGACAAGCTCAGCGACATCGACAACGTTTGGGACAAGCCCCGGGGCGGCCCGGAACTCCACAAACACAACCCGGCCCTCGTTCTCTACGCGATACTGAATAGCGCGGTTGATGATTACTTTCCGATAATCGAAGAGATCACGAACAACATCGACATGTACCAGGACATGCTGATGTCCGGCGAGGTAGCCGGCGACTTGCAGGTCATCATGTCACAGAAGCACCGGAACATGGCTATGAGGAGACTCGTCATGGCTCACCGCGACGTGATCCTCAAGCTCGGGCGCAGGGACACGCCATTCGTGCCCGAGCACCTCACGCTTTACATCTTGGATATCTACGACCTCCTCATCCGCGTGGCCTCGGAAGTGGAAACAAACGCGGATCTCATCACGGCGTCGATGGACATCCACTTGAACGTCGTCTCGAACCGCTTAAACAAGATCATGAAGAAGTTGACGATAATCTCGACGATATTCCTGCCGCTGACGTTCCTCGTCGGTCTTTACGGGATGAACTTCAAGTACATGCCTGAACTCAGTTGGAAATACGGGTACCTTATGGCCTGGGTCGCCTTCCTCATCATCGCGGTAGTAACGTATTTCCTGGCCAGGTGGTTTGTAGACAAGCCGCCCCGAAAGCGCCGCGACATGGTCGGTGACGACAGTTGAACGAAGCAGCGGGCAGTTATTCCACGATAGAAACGCCATCATCGGCAACCGGCGATCAGTGCTCGAGCATCCATGTCGAGCGCGTGCGTGCGTGCGACAGGCTCAAGGTTGAAGGCCCGCTGTTCGCGCTCGCGTCGGCCGTGGTAGTCGTTTCGTTCCTGTTGCCCGCACTGAGATCCCGTCACATGTGGATCAGCGCGCCGTGCGTCTTCCACAAAGTAACGCGCGTTCCATGCTTCATGTGCGGCATGACCAGGAGCTTCGTGTTCACCGCTCACGGAAACTTGCACAGAGCGTTCGAGATGCATCTCCTCGGGCCACTTCTTTTTTTGGTGGCTTGCGGACTCGTGGCATATCTGGGAAGTGTACTCGCCTTCGGCTATCGCATAAAATACAGGCTGGCGCCACGAACGCGGAGAATAGCGTTCTGGTCGGCGCTTGGGATACTGTTGATATGCTGGGGAATCAAGATAGCCTTCATTAGAAGCGGTTGGTAGCATTCAGGGTTCAGGGAAAGGAGCAGATGATGGAGCAACAGCAGAGCAGTCTCGTTCAAAACCTCTATTACTACATTCAGGAGCGTGTTAACAGCGACTGGACAACGGAGGCGGGCATTGCGATCCTTCTCACGGTCGTCACCTGCGGCATCTACGGCTGGTACATCTTTTACAAGTTGATGGAACGCAGGGACATGCACCTTGCCCGGATCGCGAATATGGTGAACACGTCCGTTGCGCTGCTCAACGAGAAGGCTGCCGCGAGCGGCAAGACCGAGCTGATCGGCCAGGAGGTAGCACAACTGGCGATGATCCAGCGTGAGATGTTCGATCAGAGCCGCGAGCGCGGCGCCGCTCTGTGGCTGGTGCTGGCTATCTTCACTGGAATAGCGCTCTGGATCGGATATTACTTCTTGATGGACGACTTCACAAAACATGACCAGCTCGAAGCGCAGTACTTCACATTGATGTCATCGGCACTCGCCAAAATGGAGTTGTCCACACAGGCTTCGCAGGCGGCGCCAAGTATCCCGGAGCGCAACTTCGTCGCCTACCTCATCCTCTCTATCGTGACCTGCGGCATTTATTCCCTGTACTGGATGTATGTGCTGATCGATGACGTCAACCGGCATGTGGAAGCGCAGATACAATGGGAAGACTTTATCTACTCGGCGCTCGCGTCGGCGTGACGGCCAACACAATGATTTGTGATCCACGGGCGCGTCAGCGCTCTGATGAACAGGAGGCAATAAATGAAATTCTGTAACCAGTGCGGGCAGGGCAGCGCCGACGAGGCTGTCTTCTGCATACAGTGCGGGACGCCACTTGCGGACGCTCAGCAAACACAAACCGTTAACCAACCAGGTGAGGCCACGCCAACACCAACGGCAGGCGACCCTCTCCCGCCGCCCCCACCGGGAATGCCTCCGGGAGCGGGTGCGCCGCCACCTCCCGGCTACACGCCTTATCGCCGGGCGCCTCAAACCGATGGAATGGCTGTCGCGTCCCTCGTGTTGGGCATCGCGGGATTCTTCTGCTGCCCTCTGATAAGTGGCATTCTAGCCGTGATCTTCGGATACATGGCGCGGCGCAACATCAAGGAGAGTGGTGGCGCTCTCGGGGGCGACAGCATGGCGACGGCAGGCATAATCCTGGGGTACGTCCAGCTCGGCCTGACCCTCCTGTTTATCGCTATCTGGATAATCACCATCGTAATATCTGGCACGAGTTGCTCACATCAAGGTTGCCACTTTAACATGATATTTCCGGCGATCTTCATGGCGCTAGTCTAGGGGTCAGGCACCGTCTACCTTCTACGCAGTAGAGGTAGACGGAAAGGTAGACGGTGCCTGACCCCTGACCTGGCTCAACGCATAAAATGGTTTGACCCCATTATGCGTTTTCTTCTTCGTCCTCCAGGGAGACGCTCTCGATTTCGCCTTCCATGGAATCGACCAGCAGTTCTACCTTTGCCTGAGCTCCATCGAGTTTTTCCTGGCAATACTTGATAAGCTCGACGCCGCGCTCAAAAAGCGACAGGCTTTGCTCGAGTTCGAGTTCGCCGCTCTCAAGCGAGTTGGTGATCTTCTCAAGCTCCTCTATCGCTTCCTTGAAAGTAGGCTCATTCTTCAAAAGTCCTCACTCCTTCCCTGTGACCTCGGCGTCCAGAACGCCGCTCTCCAATTTTATCTTCAAGGCCGCCCCCACGACTACGTCCGCAGCGGAGCGGACCACTTTGCCCGTGGACTTCTCGAGCGTTATCGAATAGCCTCGCTTGAGCACCGCGAGCGGGCTCAAAGCCGTGACCCGCGCCTTCGCGCGTTCGAGCGCGATCCTCTGTCGCGCGAGCATCTCATCCGGTCGCCCGAAAACCGGCCTGCTCACTATGACCCTGAGCCTGTACCTGCTACGCTCGAGACCCCTTCGTGGACTTTCTGGGAGCGCCTTTGAAGCACGCTCCCACCTCTGCATGAACCGCCCCAGAAGGAAATCCACTCCTCTGTAGAGCGGCAAGCGCTTGATGCCCGCCAGTTGCCGTCGGTCGCTTTGCCCCCTCGCCGCCACATGTCCGCGCATGGCGACGGCGCTCGATCTAAGCATTGAGCGAACATGGGGGCAGTCAGGGACAGCGGCCTGAGCCGCCGAGGTTGGAGTGCTGGCCCATCTGTCGGCGACGAGGTCGGCGATGCTCACGTCCGGCTCGTGGCCTATGCCTGTTATCACCGGCAAGCGCATGCGCGCCACCGCGCGAGCCACTTCCTCGGTGCTGAAAGGCTCGAGATCCTCGATAGAGCCACCTCCGCGGGCAAGAATCACCAGGTCTACAGGAAAATCGGAGTCGAAAAAACGCAACCCGGCGCATATCTGCTCAACCGCGCCGACGCCCTGCACTCGCACGCCCCGCACGAAAACACTCGCGGGCGGAAACCGTCTCGCAATCGTTGTGGTGACATCGCGAACGGCCGCGCCTCTCGGAGAGGTAACGACCCCGATGCGCTCGGGGAACGCCGGCAACGGCTTCTTGCGCGCGTCGTCGAAAAGCCCCTCAGCCTGCAGTTTCTTCTTTATCATCTCGATCCTGCGCTGAATTTCGCCTACCCCGAATAAGCGCATCTCAGACACTCTCACCTGGTAGCGACCCTGCTTCTCGTACAGAGTCAACACTCCTTCGACCACGACCGAGGCGCCGTCCTCGAGCTTGAAATCCAGGCTATCAAAAAGCCGCTTTGGCACGATGGCCGGCAATGTGGCTTCGCTGTCGCGCAGGCTCAAATAGACGTAGTACGGATAACGCGTGTTGAGTCCGGACGCCTCGCCCCGCACTGTCACGCGAATGCCCTCGAGAGCCTGCTTTGCCATCCGGTTGACCTCGCTCACCGTAAGGATCGTCTCGGCGTCAGGTGGCGCCTGATCTAACGGCAAGGTCATCTCTTCGTCTTCCATCGATCCACTCTCCTTAGACGGTGCCTGACCCCTATTCTATTTTACTGTCGGTTGCCGTACATGGCGCGCTCGGCGATTATCGGACGTGATCCTGTGACCATGGTGGAAACCTGCCACTCGCCGGAAACAGTGTCCGCGATGTTATAGGTCTTCCGCGTGTGAGCGGGCAACGTCTCCACGGGACCGGGAACCGGCCCGGCGGGCGTCATGTACGTGATAGTCACCACGGTGTCCTCATCACCAGGGTTCTGCGCCAGGACCCACGTCTCGAACCCGGCGCCGGTGCACCCCTCGGCAAGGTACCACGTTGTCTCCGGCTGGGTAACCCCGATGGAGTCATGCCCCCAACTCCGGTTGTTGCCGTACATGGCGCGCTCGGCGATAACCGGCATCGTTGAGTTTACCGTGGTCGAGACAGACCACTGATTCGGCACAAAGTCGGCGACAAAAAACGTCTTCCTGGAGTTTGCCGGCACAATCGCGGTTGGCCCGCTCGCCGGACCGGATTCGGTCATAAAAGCCAGAGTAACGCTTGCCGCTTCATCGTTAGGGTTCTGTACCAGAACCCACGTCTCGAACCCGGCGCCGGTGCACCCCTCGGCAAGGTACCAGTTGAGCGACGGGCCGGGCGCGCCTACCGAATCATGCCCCCATGTCCTGCCGTTCCCGTACATAGAGCGCTCAGCGATCACGGGACGGTTGGAGGACACAACTGTTGAAACGGACCACTCGTCAGGAACGGAATCGGCCACATTGAAAGTCATTCGTGAGTTGCCTGGCAACTTTGCCGTGGGGCCCGTTTCCGGTCCATGAGACGTCATATAACTCAAAGTGATCCGCGCGTCCTCACTGTTCGGGTTCTGCACGAGTATCCACGTCTCCATGCCGCCGTTTGTGCAACCCTCGGCGAGATACCATTTGGCAAGTGGCGTTTTTGCCCCGATAGAGTCGGTGCCGACCGTCCGGCTGAAAGCGTATACCGCCCGCTCAGCCACAACAGCGCGTTGTGAAGTGACGGTAGTCGAGACGTCATACTCATTTGGAACCCAATCCGCTACGTTGAACGTCATCCTCGAGCCGGGCAGGATAGTGACAGACGGCCCGTCGAATTTTCCCTGGCTCGTCTGAAAATCCAGTTTTACGTTGGTCTCCAGTATAGCATTCGGGTTCTGCACTAAAACCCACGTCTCGAACCCGTCGCCGGTGCACCCTTCTGCGAGGTACCACGTCTCAGACGGACTGGACGCGCCTACCGAGTCGTGCCCCCAGGCGCGCGTTGTGGGCCCGGCGGGCGGCGCCCCAGCGCCCACTCCGCCGATCGTATCTTCGTAGTCGCCGTAAGCTGCTGTGCTGCCCGAGACAATGCCTTGCGCCACAACCTGAATATTGTCGGTCCGCCTTGTCCGCAGCGCTTTGACCGTCCACGACACGGCGCCAGCGCTGCCTGTCATGTCTATCCCTGCGACAGGTTCATTTGCCGGCCCCGAGACAATCTCATAGTCGGCGCTTCCGGCCTGGAGCGTCGCCGTGGGATTCTCGACGCTATACTGTTCGGCCATCGGCCCGGATCCGCGGTAATTTACATCCGCCGTGACGGCAAAAGTCTGGCCCGCTGTTACACTGTACGGCTTGTTGACATCCACAATCCACGGCGCCGCGATCATCGCCCAGCGATTCGAGTATTCCCAGAGTGTGTCTACGAACTGCGCCTGGTTGAAGTTGACATCGGGGCCAGAAGGCGATCCTTCGTACCACGGATCGTGAACGATAAAAATCCCAAGATCGTCGTTGTATCCTTTGACCACCCTGAAGTGCCCTGACGATGGAGGATCCCAGTAGTAGGTAAGCGCGATCACAGGAATGTCCTGCGAGATCAGATCCTTGATGTCCGCGTACCGCCGGTCATAGTTGGCCGAACCGTCCTCCCAGAACGCGGATGCCATCCCGTAACCTGATGAGCGCTCGTGATAACCACGAAGATTGATGTTCTGTATCGAAACACTCTTATTGGAAAAATGCGCCGCTCTCGCAAGCTCGCTGTTACAAACGCCGTAGCTGACGCCCTGGTTCGCGACTCCGGCGATCTCACCCTGGTTGACATCCGGGCCAAAGTAATCCATCACCATCTCCAGCGACGCGGGGCCGCACCACCAGCTCGTCTCCTGGGCGTGATACGGAATGCCTTCAATGTCATAGGCCACGGGCCCTGTGCCAGGTTGAAACACCGGCGCTCCCGCGCCGCGTGAGCTCCTGCTTTTTGCCACGCTCGCGCCGGTCACCGTCTTGCTCGACATCTCGTCAGTCGTCCGTGTGAGTTTGGATGCGCTACACGGCTTGTCTGAGGGTTCTTCTTTTGAAAACACGGGCGCGTAAACCTCAGCTATCCGCGAGCCATCAGACTTGAAAAACCAGTAGATGCGCTTGTCGGGCGCGATCCTCAGCGAAGGAACAGACAGCGAAGAAACTCCCATGCCTTTTCGTTTCATCCATCCTTTAACCATCGAAGAGGCTTCGCTCGCGGACACAAGTGGAAATTTGTCAAGAGAATAGTCGCTGTACCAGTGCCAATCCCCGTGCTCGGCATCGACACCGACAGTGGAAATGGTCTTATTCGAACTATCCAGCACCGGAACCATGTACTCCGACGGCTTCCCATCGCTACTACTGATGAGAAGCGGTTCGCCCGCGCGCGCGCTACGCCAGCGCGGCATGCCACCCGGATGGTTCCCGGCGGCGGCAACCTTCAGTATGAGCCTGGCCGCGTTTTCCTTCGCCTCCGACGGTGGCACAGGCCCACGCGCGGCGGCCCATGCGCACGCTGATATGGACAAAAACAGGATAAACGCCAGTGCCGCCACCAACGGCCTTGTGGCAATCAACTCAAACCGTCGCATCTTCATCCTTCCATGCAACCGGTGTCCGCTTAACTGACCAGGCTCGCAACGAGCATCCCGGAGGCGGTTCCCTGTTCCGTGCCTACACCTCGCCCACCCGCGTCGCATCCTACAGCCCAGAGCCCCTCCAGCGGCATCTTCGGGTGCGGCTTCGAGGCGCCGACCTGCCCGGGTATCTGAGCAATGCCAATACACTCGCCGGTTCCCTTTCGCGTGATGCGATTGGTGTCCTTGTTTGTAATGCGGCTCCTGGCGACGATGTTTTTTTCTACCTCTGGAAAGAAACTAAAATATTTCCGCTCCGCGACATCCAGTATCTTCTTGCTGCGCTCCTCCTGATCCACATTATTTGAAGTTGCCGCCCCGATCAAGATGAGCTGGTGTCCCGGTGGCGCCAGCGTCGAGTCCCACTCCGTCGGAACAGGCCCGAATATGAAGGGATCGTCAGGCACGCCGTCCGGCTCATCGCAGTACGAGAAAATACGATCAGGATCCATCAGTGGGATCGGAAAAAACGACGGCGCTTTGAGATCGACAACCCTCCTGTCCAGAAAGAGCTTGCTGGCGATCCAGGAGTAGGAAAGCTCTAGCGACTTGACATAATCCACGTACTCGGAAGGGAAGTTCTGCTCACCGGCCAGCTTCACCGTCTGCTTCAGGCCGGCGCTGGAGATAACCACGTCGGCGGGATACCGCTCCCCGTCCGAACCGAGGACTCCCGTCACGTGGGCGCCCTCGACGGTTATCTCTTCAGCCGCGACGCCCAGCACCAAGCGTCCCCCGTCACGCTTGAAGGCGCGCAGGAACGACCCCGGCACCTCGATCGCGCCGCCTTTCGGCACTCCGAGAGTGCCGTATCGAAATATCTCGGAAACAACATGAATGAATTCGCCCGCCGAAGCCTTGTTGTACGGAACGACAAGCAAAAGCATCGAAAGGCAATTCATGGCCCTGTGAACACCCTCGTCGTCGGTAAACAGGTGGAGAAAATCCCTTACGGTTATGTTGTCGTACCTGGCAACTGTGCCGGGCAAAGCCCTGGCCACGCCCGACAGCTCGCGCAACATTCCGGGAAAGCCAAAGCTCTTGACCGAGCGGTACAGCAAGTTAAGCACGTCGATCCTGTGCTTTCCCGTGATGTTCGCCATGGCCAGTTCCTTGATGGCCCGGGGACTCGTCACTTTCTGGTAGAGCTGAAAAAATCCCCTGTCGTTCATCCACATCGTCTCAGCGGGGTTCCGCGTCAACCACGGCTGCGCTACGCCAAGCCCTCGGGCCGTCTGCCCGTGAGGCCCTCTCGAGCCGGTCGCGAACATGTGAATGCCGGTGTCAACCTTATAGCCGTTCTCCTCATAGGTGGAACACTTGCCTCCAATAACGGTGTTCTGCTCGAGCAAAGTGACGTTAACCCCGCGGCTCGCGAGCAGCGCCGAACATGAACTTCCTCCGGGACCACTGCCAATTACAACTGCTTTCATCCATTTCTCCCGTGACAATCCATGCAAACGAGTTCTTTTTCCTGTGCCGGTAGACAGCATCTCCACACAGGCCAGATCAACTGATATTATAACCAGGCATGAGAAAAAGGAGACGTGGAAATGCCGTACTTCAGTGATATTCAGCCTTTTTATGATTCGATAAAAGAACTCTTCCTGCGGCTGGCCGACGACCCTGTCACCAGAGAAAAGGCGCTGGCCTCGAATCTGGTGGTCCATTTCATCTACAGCGACCCTGATGGCGAAGTGTGGGTTGACTGCTCTGGCGACGAGATGCTCTTGCTCCCCGGTTCGCAAAATTTCTCGAATGCCGACGCGACTCTTCGGATGTCGCTCGACGTCGCGCACAAGTTCTGGCTCGGCAAGCTCAACCTCATCAAAGCGCTGACAATCGGAGACATCGAGTCGGAGGGCTCCGTCCCCAAATTGCTCAAGCTACTGCCGGTCATCAAGCCCGCGTTCAAGATATATCCCGAGATTCTCACTGAAAAAGGCCTGGAATCGATAATTGACGTCAGTTGAGCCTGGACGACCGACAAGGCTTGACCCGTTGCGACATGGAGGAGCGTTTAGGATGAACGGCTCGGCAAGCGCCGCCAGAGAACTCGAGAGGCTGCTCGGAAAAGATAACGTGCTTACCGGAACAAAGACCATCTCATCGTATTTCACGGAGCCACTCGAGGAAGCGGATCTCATCGTTGCCAGGCCGCGAAACGTGGATCAGCTCTCCGACGTGGCCGCGTTCTCCTACGAGAGCGAGACGCCGTTGTTCTCGATCAAACGCAAGACCGATTGCGGAAACCTTTCGGGAAAGAAAGGAATCCTCATAGACCTCTCTCGGATGAATCAGATCAAAAAGATCGACGCAAAAAACCTCACGGCGCACGTCTACGCCGGGGTGACCTTCGAGCAACTCTCGAGGGAACTTGCCAGAGAAAACCAGCGGCTGCTCTTCCCGCTCGCGGGAACCTCGCCCGGCGTCGTCAGGTCATACATGGATCGCGACGCGCTCATGGGCGAGGGAGGTTACAGGCACCCGCACATCTCCGTCTTCCACGCGATGATGGCCGACGGGCAAATGTGGGTCTCGGGTTCCCAGCAACTCACCGACGAAGGCCACGCCGACTTCAGGGAAGACCAGGGTCCTCAGTTCTCGCCGTTCTTCGGGGCGTCCGAGGACATATTCGGCATCCCGTATTACGGCCTGGTTTACACATACCCCAACCGCGAAGAGCGCAGGCTCATCGCTTTCGGCTTCGATGACCTCGCGCGCGCGAAAGACCTTCTTTACACGGTGAGCCGGGCCGAGTGGTGCTTCGAGTCGTTCGCCGCAAACGACCGCTATCTTTCGGTACTGCTCGCGGAGGGCAACGCCGCCGCTGTCGCGGGCATCAGGAAAAAGCTCAAGCCGTGGACCGTTGTGTTCACAGTGGAGCATTACAAAGACCTGGTGGACGCCTGGGAGCGGTACATAAAGGACGCCGCCGGGGATCTCGGAGGAAAACGCTTGTCGGGCCAGGTTCCACAGATGTGCGAGGCCGCGCTTCAAAAGCCGTGGAACATCTACGACCGCGATTTCTTCGGTGGACGGACCGACACCGTCAACTGCTACAACTACTTCAAAAACGTGCCGGACACTTTCGAAATAATAGACGAGCAGGCAAAATCCGCCGGGATAAAGCCTGAGAGCCTCGGCAAAATAGTGGTTCCCGTTTACTTCGGCGCCTCGGCCTACTGTGAGGCCGATATTTACTACAACCCTGAAGACACTATAGCAACAGACATGGTCAAAGCGGCCCGCCTCGAGGCTTACAAGGCGCTTATCGACGGCAACGCTTTCATCGACAAACCACGCGGGCCCGTGGCCGAAATGTTGTACGCGAAAATGGATCCCTCCTACGTGAACATGATCAAGTTGTTCAAGAGGACGGTCGATCCAAAAGGCCTGTTGAACCCGGACCAACTGCTGGAAGGAATCTAATCCATGAAGCGGAGAATCACAGCCCCGCGCGAGGCCCTTGCCGAACTCAGGGAAGATTTCTCGCTTTGCGGCAAGTGCAAACTATGCCAGGGCGTCATGGCGCAACAGTGCGATGACCCGCGCTTCTGGCGCAACTGCCCTTCGGGTACCAGATTCCGCTACGAGGCGTACTACGCGTCCGGCAAACTCGAGATGGCGCGCTGCCTGGATCTCGTCGAGATAGAGCCTGACGACATGATGCGGCACGCCCTGTACACGTGCATGCTTTGCGGCTCGTGTGAAGACCGCTGTTATCCGGTCAAACAGTTGCACCCGCTGTGGGTCATACAGCTCATGCGCGAACAGGCGGTAGCCGACGGGTGGGCGCCGCTCGACCACTTCTCGGAGATGCTCGAAAACCTGGAGAAAACCGACAACCCTTACGGGATACCTTCTGAGAAAAGGGTTGAGTGGACAAAGGGCCTCAAGATGAAGAACGCGCTCTCAGAGCGGGTCGAGTACCTGCTGTTCGTGGGCGACGACTACTCGAGGCCGTCACAGGCCAAGCGCGCGGGTGCGGTCGCCCGGGTGCTCGACCACGCAGGGGTTGACTACGGCACGATGGGCGCCGCGGAGGTCTCGAGCGGCAGCGCGCCGCTCCTCATCGGCGACCGCGATTTCTTCGAGACGTTCGCCGCCGCGAACATCGAGCAATTCGAGAAAGCGGGGGTGACAAAGGTCGTCACCGCTGACCCGCACGCGTATGCGGTTCTCCGGGAGGAGTACACGAAGACGTACGACATGGAGGTCTACCACTTCGCGGAGATGGCAGCGAAACTGATCAAAGACGGAGCGCTGAAGCCGTCCAAAGAGGTCAAAGTCAAAGCCGTCTACCACGATCCGTGCAGACTGGGACGGCGCATGAGCGTCTTCGACGAGCCGCGCGCGGTGCTCGAGGCGATACCGGGGCTCCAGCTCCTCGAGTTCGAGCGAGCACGCAAGAACGCGTTGTGCTGCGGCGGGGGCGGTGGCGTGTTTTTCTGGGAAAGCGAATTCGCTCTTCAAGTAGCAAAAGAGCGGCTTTTTGAGGCCGAGCACGTCGGCGCTGAAGCCATCGTCACCGCGTGCCCCATCTGCGTACGCATGTTCTCAGACGCCGTAGCCGAACGCAAATCAAACATGAAAATATACGATCTGGCCGAGTTGCTCGACCAGGCGCTATAGGGGGCACTCATGGCAAAGAGCAGGATAAGAGAGGGGCTACGCGCCAGAAGAGTTGTCCACCGGCCTCATGTCATGGAGAAGGATCCCGAGCACAACCGGGAGGAGAACCTCGGCCTCGCGCTCGACGATCTGAGGGAAGCTCTTGGAGAAGAGTGGGCGACCGACGCGCCATCCATCCTTTGCGGATACGCCCGCGACCAGAGCTTCAAGCCGGCATCGTACCCGCACATCGTGGCGATGCCCGCCAGTGTCGAGGAGGTCCAGGCCATCTACCGCGTCGCCAACGAGCGCCTGCTGGACGTAATGCCGTTCGGCACTGGCCTGACGACAGCGGGCATCGCGCTTCCGTCGTACGGCGGGATACTCTGCGACCTTCGCAGAATGGACAACATCGTAGAGATCGACGGCGAGAATATGTTCGCCACCATCGAGCCTGGCGTCAACTACCTGATGCTCCAGGCCGCCGCGCAACGGGTCGGCTGCCGCGTGCTGAACCCTTCGACTTCGGCAACTGCGGGCGTCTTGAGCAACCACCTCTTTTGCAACATCAACACCATGGCGTCAAAGTACGGGTTCGGCATGGACAACATCATTGATGTCGAGGTGGCGCTGCCGACGGGCGAACTATTGAAGACGGGCGCTTCGTCGTACGGCGCCGCAAAAGGCGCCGTGCCCGGTCCTGGCCCCGACCTCTCCTGCCTGTTCCGGTACGCGTTCGGAACATACGGAATAGTGACCAAGATGACCGTCCGGCTTTACCCCGAGGCGCCGTGCCACCAGCAGATATTCCCGGCGTACGAAGAAGACAAACTCGAAGTGATGGCCGAGGCCCTCTACTCGGTCGCGCAAGATAATCTCTCACTTGAGCTCGCGCACCTGATGAACTCTTTTTACGGTATTTTCATGGGAGACACCAACGCCGAGGCGAGCAAGATAACAGAACTCATGCCGCGCCATAACCTGGTCACGATCTTCGGCGGCGGTTCCCAGGAAGAGGCCGACCTCAAGGCCGAGGTGACACAACGCATGCTCCAGGACAAGTTTCCTATGTTCGACTACCTCCCAAAGGAAGCAATCGAAGACATGACCGCGGAGTACGAGTACGTGGACATGGAAAAGTGGGTCAAATTCTTCAACGTAACCGTGAGAGTTCAGCGCGTACGCGGCTCTTTCGTCATCGGCGCGCTCATAGATAAACTGGAAAACATGGTCGGTATCGAAAAGAAAATGCGCGCGGCGTGCACGAATCAGGTCGGAACAAACGACGACGCCCTTCCTCCGGACGACGCGAGCACGTACTTGCAGCCTTACCACATGGGCCGCAGCGCCTACATGGAATACGACGTGTACACAAATCAGGCGGACAAGGACGACTTGATCAGAATAGTACTGGGATACGGCCGCGCGACCGCTACCGCCATGAGCCACGGAATGATCATAGCCGCCGGCGGCGGGGCGCTCGTCAAGGGCCTGTTCCCCATGATGGACCTCGCCATGGCCGCGGCCCAGCCAAATATGGTTCAGCTCATGGACGCGTTCACAAAGATGAAGATGGCGCTCGACCCGAACAACATCTCGAACCGCCGCTGGGAGTACGACACCGGCTGCATGAAAAAGATATGTTTCTGACGTGAATGAGCAATCTCACGGCAAAGACACGGGAGGTTTAGACCATGGCCGCGAACTCCAATGAAGTCATTGTCGCCGGCGCCGGCCTCGCCGGCCTTACGGCGGCGTTGAACCTTGCGCGAGATGGCAAGGACGTGCTGATCCTCGACCGGTTCGACCGTGTCGGCGGCATGCCGGAGGCGCACCCCGCCGTGGACGTCACGCCGCTCGAGTGCGGCCCATTGAGCAAGTTCACGGGCATCAAGCTCGGCGAGCCGCAGATCAGGCCTTGCGAGAACTGGAATTGCTACATCTACGATTACAAGGCGCCTATGGACATAAAGGCGGTCAACCTCCACTGTGTGGAGAGAGGCATCAGCAAGACGGCGCTCGACGTTCAACTCTACAACCTCTGCCTGGACGCCGGCGTCTCTTTCGAGTTCAACCGGCCACTCTTAACGCAGGGCGATTACGCCATGCTTCCCCCGGACTCGATTATAGCTACGGGCCTGTACGTCGAAACGTTCGAGGCGCTAAATATCCCTTACGAAAAAGTGTTCGGCTACGTCGGCAGAGGAAAAACGGACAACTGGCCCAGTTGCGGCGTATGGTTCTGCGATTACACCCTTGACTACGCGTACTACGGATCCAATAACGGCGTTGTGTTCGCGCTCTACTTTGCCCGTGAGCCTATCAAGGACAGTGAGTTCGAGCGCTTCCGTGAGATGCAGCTCGCCGGGCAGGAGGAAATGCGTTGTTCAGTTTGGGATTACCACGAGGGCGTCGCTCCAACAGCCTCGCGCAACAACCCGAGAATGTTCGCCGGCGACAAGATACTGGCCGGGACACTTTCCGGGATGATGGATCCGTTCGCGCTGTTCGGCGTTCACGGCGCCCTCGTATCGGGCAAAATCGCCGCGATGGCTCACCAGGACAAGGCCGAGGCGTACGCGCTCTTCGTTAAATACACGCGACATTTCAGGCGCAATCTTTTCGCGCGAAAAATATTCGACGCGACACCCGTCGGCTACAAGAAAGCGTTTATGGGGCCGCAGGTCAAGTGGATGCAGGAGCACGCGGACAAACTCGCTTTCGCGACCAACTTTTTTTTGAAAGCGCTGCCAGGATATCTAGAGATACCCCGGTAACAACCAGCGATTTAACTTTTGGAGTCAGACCTTTTTTAAAGTCGGAGAGGTAAAAATGGCTGAAGTGACAATTGTCGGCGCGGGACTATCGGGACTGGTCGCCTCGATCAACCTTGCCCGCGGCGGGAACACGGTTCGGATCCTCGAGCGCGAAAAACGCATTGGCGGCATGCCTGAGTTCCGGCCTGACCCGGCGGGAAGCCCGTTCGAACTGGAGGCTATCAAAAACTACACCGGAGTGGACATCGCGCCGGCGGTAAAACTAATAGACGAGGCTTACATATACGCGTGGGGCAAGCGGTTCAACTTCCCCATGAGTTCATCAACAAAGATGTACATGGTCGAGAGGGGATCTCGCCAGACGTCGCTGGACAACCTCCTTTTTGAAGAAGCGCGCTCACTCGGCGTGGAAGTTGAATTCGACCATCCCGTGATCTCACAAAGCGATTACGCGCGGCTTCCTGCGGACACTATAGTGGCGACAGGCTTGAAGATCGAACCTTATGCGGCGCTCAACATACCGTACTCGCCGCTATACGGTTACTTCGCTAAGGGGACTGTCGACCACGACCGGACAACCGTCTCACTCTGGATGGATGACTTCAGCAAAGATTACGCGTTCAACTGCGCCATCAACGGCATTTCGTTTGGGCTTATCTTCCAGCGCGGCAAGCCCATCAGCCACGCCGGCAAGGAGAAATACGTGGAGATGCTCGCCACATCTGAGGGAGTCGAGTTCAAAGAGTGGGCGGAGTTGCGAAGCGGGGCATGCCCCGTCGGAAGCGTGCGCAACCCCAGACTGTTCCACGAAAACAAGATACTCTCAGGGACACTGGCGGGAGTCATCGATCCTTTTCTTTTCTTCGGAATGCTTGGCGCGCTGACATCGGGAAGGATCGCGGCAAGGGCGATCGAGGACAAGGCCGGGGCGTACCGTGATTTCCGTCGGGCCACAATGACTTACTACCACAACTACGCGGCCAAGCGATTCTTTGACATGTTGCCCGACTTCGTCCGTCGATCAGTCGTTCGCGCCGGGCTAACGATCCTGCCGAACATCGAAAACTTCGGCATGAAACACTTCGCGCGCAACCTTCCCGGCTGGCGCCCTTAACTTTGGGGTCATGAAAACGCATAATGGGGTCAAACCAAAATATGCGTTTTTATGGGCGCTCCCATCATTTATCTGTTGCAAAACGCATATTTTGGTTTGACCCCATTATGCCTTTTATTCCACAAGACCGCCGATGGTGTCGGTGCCGGTGCCTCTGTTGTTCCAGTACATGGCGCGTTCGACTATCACCCTGCTCCAGCTGGAAGTCTTTACCTTGATGGCGGCCCTTCCCTGTATCCCTGAGTGCTCGGCCATATTGAACGTCTTGCGGGAGTTGGCGGGGATTGTCTCGGTCTTTGTGACGTTGCCCTCGCCAGTCGGGGTAAGGTAGGTGATTTCTACCGTTGCTTCCTTGTCTGTCGCATTCTGAACGAGCGTCCACGTCTCGCGTCCATTGGTAGTTTCTCCATCGGGAAAGTAGAACGTGGGGGCGGATGCCGTGGAACTGGAACCTATGGAGTCGTGGCACGCTTCTCCCGTTCCGTTGTTCCAGTACATGGCGCGCTCGGCGATTATGTAGCTCCTGCTATACACACAAGTCGAGACGTCCGTGTTGGGAGGGATATAGTCGTTTACCCTTACGGTTTTTCTGGAGTTGGCGGGCATTGTGAACGATGGACCATTAATCTCGCCGTCGGGCGTTTGGTAGTAGAGAGAAACGTCAACTGGGCCGTTCCACGGGTTCTGCACGAGTATGTACGTTGTGTAGTTCACGTCGTAGCCTGTCGCGCCCTCCGCGAGACTCCAGGTCATCGCCAGGGTGGTAGCGCCGATAGAGTCGTGTCCCTCGCGCCGGTTGTTTCTGTACATTGCGCGCTCGGGGATGATTGGAACATTTGATTCCACCTTGATGGAGGCGTCCTTCTGCCCTATGTCGGTCTCCATGTTAAAGGAGGCTCGGGAAGAGGCGGGCACAGTGTGGTTAATCGTTTTTGGTTCCCCTCCCTCTATCATGTAGGTGACGGTTGCCGTTGCGTCCGTGGCGTTCGGGTTTTGTATGAGGAGCCACGTCTCAAACCCCCAGAAAGATGAGCCCTCGGGGAAGTACCACGTTGTAGCGGGGGATGTCACGCCTATGGAGGAGTGGGCTTCCTCACAAGGAGCGCACTCTCCGGTCCACGTCATGGTTCTGTCAACGACAATTGATTTTGTGGAGTTCTGGGACTGTACCTTTGTGGAGAAATCTACCAGTTCCCCCATGACTGATATCAGGTGGTCGTTTGTGAGCGTGGTCTGTGAGTTCGGAGGAAGAGATACCGTCTCTATCTTGTTTGCCTTTCCAGTCGGCATGTATGTGATGGTGGTATTAACAGCAATATCGTTAGGGTTCTCTATCGTTATGTAGGTGGAGAACCCCCATGCGGTTGTGCCCTCTGGCAGGTACCAGGTAGTGAAAGAAGTGGAGTTCACCTTTTGCGCGTAGATGTCAGAGTTGCCGGAGCGATTGTCCTGCCACGTGACGATAGCGCCGCCCGCGCCGTCGGTTGTTATCATGGGGAAATGAGCACCGATGTCGTCGGGTGGAATAGGGCCAGAAAACCCTGACCCTGAACCACCAGCGATACTCCTACCAGCGATACTCCTCAAGGCGACCCCGTTGGCCGTCCACTGAGGGGCGCCCGCGGAGTTCACCTTTTGCGCGTAGATGTCAGAGTTGAGGGGATCGTAGTCCTCGTGGCTCTCGAAGTGATCATCCTCCCACGTGACGATAGCGCCACCCGCGCCGTCGGTTGTTATGGTGAGAGACCAGACGTATGAGCCCGCGATCTTTCTTCGCAAGGCGACCCCGTTGGCCGTCCACCGGGGGGCGCCCGCGGCGTTCACCCTCTGCGTGTAGATGTTATAGACGCTGGAGCGCTCGTCAAGCCACGTGACTATGGCGCCACCCGCGCCGTCGGTTGTTATGGTGGGGTCCCAGGCGTCTGAGCCCGCGATCTTGCGCAAGGCGACCCCATTGGCCGTCCACCGGGGGGCGCCCGCGGAGTTCACCTTCTGCGCGTAGATGTCAGAGACGCCGGAGCGCCCGTCACGCCACGTAATAATAGCGCCGCCCGCGCCGTCCGATGTTATTGTGGGGAACCGGGCGCTTGAGCCCGCGATGTTGCGCAAGGCAACGCCGTCGGCCGTCCACTGGGGGGCGCCCGCGGAGTTCACCCTCTGCGCGTAGATGTTAGAGTGGTAGGAGCGGTAGTCATACCACGTAACTATGGCGCCACCCGCGCCATCGGTTGTTATGGTGGGGGAATAGGCACCTGAGCCCCCGATGTTGCGCAAAAGCACGCCGTTGGCCGTCCACTGGGGGGCGCCCGCGGAGTTCACCCTCTGCGCGTAGATGTCCCAGACGCCGGAGCGCTTGTCCTGCCACGTGACTATGGCGCCGCCCGCGCCATCAGAGGTTATGGCGAGTTCCTCGGCGTCTGAGCCCGCGATCTTTCGCAAGGCGACCCCGTTGGCCGTCCACTGAGGGGTGCCCGCGGAGTTCACCCTCTGCGCGTAGATGTCCCAGACGCCGGAGCGGTAGTCAAGCCACGTGACTATGGCGCCGCCTGCGCCATCGGTTGTTATGATGGGTTTCTCGACGTCTAAGTCCGCGATCTTTCGCAAGGCAACGCCGTTGGCCGTCCACTGGGGAGCGCCTGCGGAGTTCACCTTCTGCGCGTAGATGCCAGTGGCGCCGACACGCTCGTCATCCCACGTGATGATGGCGCCGCCCGCGCCATCGGTTGTTATGGTGGGGTTCTCGGCGTCTGAGAGTCCCGCGATCTTTCGCAAGGCGACCCCGTTGGCGGCCCACTCTCCCCCCGCCATGCAAACAGGCGCGGCAAGCATCACCGCGAGCATGAGGGCGACAACAAACAGGAGCCTGTGCGCCAACCACTTGAAACGTTTCATGTCATCCTCCTGTCAAAAAACTTCTTTCTTGTTCCTGCACTGTTATACGTTTGGCGGAAGTCATTTCAGACTGTCGGTTGTTTTTACCCAGTTGCAGTAGGCGTTCCACAGAGGTGTTTGCAGTTCGCACTTCCTATAGTGGACCCAGTTTTCTTGGACACGGATTAAGGGTTAATCTTTCGTCCAAGGAGGTGGTCCGATGGGATCGACAGACAATGGAAAAGGAAGAGACA
>PHEX01000008.1 GCA_002843005.1 Candidatus Anoxymicrobium japonicum
CGAGATTCGTTCCCCGGGACAAAACAATTTCTACCTAAGAACATTAACTCGAAAATACTGTAGCACATTATCAATCGTTGCGCTAGTCGGATGTCAATGTGCCAGGCGCAAGACGGATATTTCGTGAATTTGACAGATGCGAAGCGAGCGCCTACAATCATATTCATGTATTACTATGTGAAAGGGAAAGAGAAACTCAACAACTGGTGGTGGGGCATCCCATAGAGGGTTGCCCGAGAAGCGCTTTTCGCAGATAGCACGAGCGCAACCGTGACCCTCATGAGCAGGGTCGCGGATTTTTTTACCGCGACGAGGTCGCGGTTTTTTTTGTTTTCTAATGCTCCGTTCCGTATATAGATCACAGACAGGAATGTCTGTGCTACATAAAGACTTAGAAAGTGACAGCGTGACACAGGCATTCTTGCCTGTGGAGTGGATGCATCGAGGTTCGAATGTCAGGATATCTATGGGACGGAGCCCTGAAGGAGATGTTGACATGGACACAGTGGCACAGAACGAGAACGCAAGGGCGCGTCGCGTGAACAGAGGCATGGTGGTCTTGCCGCCGCGAGAGGAGTTTATGTCGATCGAAGGATATACACACGTGTGCGTGTCGAGTGAGTTGTCGAGCGATCTCGAAACACCTATCTCCACATTCATGAAGCTTCGCGCAAGCGGAGAAGAACCGTGTTTCATGCTGGAGAGCGCGGAAAACGGCAAGACGTGGGGACGGTACTCGTTTCTCGGCTTCGCGCCTACGGCAATCGCGCGGGTGAAAGACGGGAAACTGGCGATCGCGACATCCGGCATAGAGAGCCAGGTCGAATGCGCCTGTTCACTCGAGGCTTTGTTCAGGCTTGTCGAGGAAGCGCGCGTGTTTGTTCCGCGTGCGGGTGGTGGAACAGAGGTGGGTGTTTTGCCATTTGACGGGGGCGCTGTGGGGTATTTCGGCTACGGCACTTTTGAGTTCATCGAGGATGTGCCCCTCCGAAAAGAGCTCGGTGTCGCCGAATTGCCGGAGATGATGTTTATGTTTCCGAGAAGGCTCGCGGTCTTCGACCACCTGCTCTCGCGCATGCGGTTGTGTGTCGTTGCCGGGCTTCCGGATGAGGCAGCGGAACGCGAGCGGATCTACGATAACGCGCTTGGCGAGCTGGAGGAGATGGCAGGGCGCATCCGGCAACCTCTCACCAGTGGTTGCGGGATCGATATATCGAACGCGCCGGCGGCGCCGCGCGACGATTTCACTTCTGTGGAGAGCAACGTCACTCGTGAGTCTTTTGAGGGAATGGTGAGTCAGGCGCTCGAACATATTTTCGCGGGCGACGTGTTCCAGGTTGTCGTCTCGCAGAGGCTTTCGATGAGCTTTGAAGGCGATCCGCTGTTGATTTACCGCCACTTGCGCGCGGAGAATCCTTCGCCGTATATGTTTTATCTCCAACTGCCGGACGTAACGCTCGTGGGATCCTCGCCGGAGCCCATGGTGACAAACCGCGCCGGGCACGCGGTGATCAGGCCGATAGCCGGGACCAGGCCCCGAGGCGCCGACGCTGATGAGGACACCGCGTTCGCCCTCGAGCTTGGAACCGACACAAAGGAGCGCGCGGAACACATCATGCTGGTCGATCTTGCGAGGAATGACCTTGGGCGTGTTTCCGTGCCAGGCACTGTCAAGGTGACGCGCTTGATGGATATCGAGAAGTACTCGCATGTCATGCACATGGTGAGCGAAGTCGAAGGGCAACTCACGGAAGGCTCTGGCAACTACGAGTTGTTGCGCGCGTCGTTTCCCGCGGGAACCGTTATTGGGGCGCCAAAGGTGAGGGCGAGCCAGATCATTGATTCTCTCGAGCCGGATGGTCGCGGGGTGTACGCGGGAGCGGTCGGGTACTTGAGCTACTCGGGGGACATGGACACGTGCATAACAATAAGAACCGTTGTAATCCGGGATGGCATGGCTTACGTGCAGGCGGGAGCGGGCATTGTGGCTGACTCGGATCCGGGATGTGAGTATGAGGAGACGTTAAACAAGGCGCGCGCGGTGATAAGGGCGGTGCGCGCCGCGGGGAAGGAAGTGACCTGATGGCGCCGGCGATGGCCGTACTGATCGACAACTACGATTCATTCACATACAACATCGCGCAGTACCTCGAGGAGCTTGGCGCGCGTGTTGTGGTGGCGCGGAACGATCGCATAGATGTGGCGGGGATAAAAGCGCTCGCGCCCACGCATCTCCTTATCTCACCTGGGCCCGGCAGGCCAGAGGAATCCGGTATCTCTTGCGAGGTGGTGCGTCGGCTCACGGGCGAGACGCCGATCCTTGGCGTCTGTTTGGGACACCAGGTCATTGGGCACGTGATGGGGGCCAGGGTGGACAGGGGGCCGAGGCCGGTTCACGGTTCCACCTCGCGCATCTACCACGATGGAAAGAGCATTTTCAAAGGGATTGAGAGCCCGTTTGAGGCGACAAGGTACCATTCCCTCGTGGTAATGAGCGAAAACGTGCCCGATTGCCTCGAGGTTTCGTGCAGGACGGAGGATGGCCTTGTGATGGGAGTTCGTCACAGAGAGGCGCTTGTGGAGGGCGTGCAGTTTCATCCCGAATCGATTCTCACAAATTGCGGCAAGACGATACTGGCAAACTTTCTCGAAATGGAAGGCGGGTGGCGTTGATGCTGAGTGAAGCAATAGAAAAAATCGCGAGAGGTGACGGCCTGGATCGTGAGGAGGCGCGGCGCGCGGCGCATGTGATCCTCAGTGAGGATGTGCCGGAGTCCGTCATAGGCGGCCTGCTGATAGGGCTCAAGACAAAAGGTGAGACAGAGGAAGAGATCGCCGGTTTCGCGCAAGGCATGCGCGAGGTGGGGGTTAGAATCGCGCCTTCCGTTTCCACGCTGGTGGATACCTGCGGCACGGGAGGGGACAGGAGCGGCACATTCAACATCAGCACCGCCGCTGCTATCATCACCGCCGCGGCGGGGGTGCCAGTGGCGAAACATGGGAACCGGGGGGTTTCCTCGAAGTGTGGAAGCGCGGACGTTCTCGAGGCTCTTGGCGTGAACATAGAGATAGGGCCTGAAAGTGTATGCCGGTGTATCGAGGAGGTAGGGATAGGGTTCATGTTCGCCCCCGCGTTCCACCCGGCGATGCGTCGCGTGATGCCCGCCCGGCGCGCTCTTGGCGTGGCAACGATTTTCAACATACTTGGGCCGCTGACAAATCCCGCCGGCGCTCACGCGCAGGTGCTTGGGGTCAGCCGGTCTGAACTGGCGCCTCTCATTGGACGGGTTCTGTGCTCGCTGGACTGCGAGAGAGCGTTTGTCGTGCACGGCATGGACGGACTCGACGAGTTCAGTCTTTCGACGGAAACAGAGGTTTGCGAGGTTGCCGGCGGTTCGATGATCGAGTACGTGATGACTCCCGAGGATCTTGGATTGAGCCGCGTTGACAAAGAGAGCCTCAAAGGCGGTGATGCGCGGATGAACGCCTCGATCATCAGGAGCGTGCTTTCCGGGGAGAAGGGCCCCGCGCTCGAGATATGCCTGGCCAACGCCGCTTTCGCGATTCTGGCGGGAGGCGTGGTTCAGAGCGCCGCCGACGGGGTTGCCGCAGCGAGAGCCGCCGTCGATTCCGGCAAAGCCGCCGACACGCTCGACCGCCTGGTGTCGTTTGGCGGAAAGATTACTCCCCCCTGACAAGGGGGGCGAGGGGGTTTTCCCCTGATGAGTGAGGTGGATGAGAAAAGTGGAAAGTGATCGACGCCTCGGAGGCGCTAAAGGAGTGGAAAGTGTTTCTTGATGATGCGATGGAAGTGGGGCGCCAGGCGGCGCGCGAGCGCGCGCGAGCCGTCACGGAGTCGATGCTCGAGCGGCGGATAAAGGAAAGAGAAAAAGAGGTCCGTCCATCGTTCAGGAGGGCCGTCACGAGGGGCGATGGGCCTGTCAAGGTCATATCTGAAATCAAAAGGACGTCCCCTGTCGCGGGCGTGATACGCCTGAGCGCGGACGTGGGGGATATGGCGCGGCGCTACGAGCGTTCGGGCGCGTCGGCGATCTCGGTGCTGACGAGCGAGTTCGGGTTTGGTGGCCGGCCGGAGGATTTGCTCGACGCCGCGCGCTCCTGTGCGTTGCCGTTGCTTCGCAAGGACTTTATCTCGTTGGGGTATCAGGTGCTGGAGGCGCGGGCTTACGGCGCGTCGGCCGTGCTTTTGATATCTGAGGCGCTGGACGCGAAGGAAATCGAAACGCTGAGCGGTCTGGCTTTCGATCTCGGCATGGACGCGCTGGTGGAAGCGCATTCGCGCCCGGGAGTTGCCCGCGCGCTCGCGGCCGGCTCACGCCTGATCGGGATCAACAACCGCGACCTGTCCACTTTACAGGTGGATATTCAAACGACCGAACGGCTGCGGAGCTTCGTTCCGGATTCCATCACACTGGTGAGCGAGAGCGGGATCAGAACTCGTGAAGAGTTTGACCGCGTCGCGTCGCTCGGCGTGGACGCGGTTCTCATTGGTGAAGCGCTCATGAAAGCCCCGGATCCGGGAAAGCGGCTCCAGGAACTGGCTGGATTGGATGGTGAGTTCTGATGTGGGTGAAGATTTGCGGGATAACGAAGCTCTCAGACGCGATCCAGGCGGCGAAGTTCGGCGTGGACGCGGTTGGCTTCGTGTTTGCCGATAGCCCGCGGCGCGTTACGCGCGAGGAGGCAAGGGAGATATCGCGTGGCATGCCAGATGGCCCGGCAAGGGTAGGAGTTTTTGTGAACAGCGCCGTAGATGAAGTTCGAACGATTATCAAATATTGTGGACTGGACATCGTGCAGCTTCACGGGGAGGAATCGTACGATTACTGCCTGGAGCTCGGCGAAAACATTATCAAGGCGTTGCGTGTGAACGGTACACTCGATATCGCAAAGGCTACGAGGTACGCGCAGGAAGGGGGAGTCATGGCGCTTCTGCTGGACGGCTTTGACCCTTTGACGCGCGGTGGGACGGGCCGCGTTTTTGACTGGACCATGGTCAGGCTCATAGAAGGAAAGCCGAAACTGATCATCGCCGGCGGATTGAACCCGGGGAACATCGCCGACGTGGTGAAAATCGCGCGTCCGTACGGGGTTGACGCTTCGAGCGGCGTGGAGAAATCCCCGGGCGTAAAAGACGCCAGACTGATGTACGAGTTCATCGAGAATGCAAGAAAAGCTGATTATATTACGGAGGCGAATTACTGATGCTGGATGATTTCATGGCAGCTTCTAAGACACCGCCCGACGCCGGCAGAGCCGGGCACTACGGGGAGTTCGGTGGGCGTTTCGTGCCGGAGCCGCTTATCGCCGCGCTCGATGAATTGGAGGCGGCTTTTGAGAAAGCAATGGGAGATCCGGAATTCTCTCGAGAGCTGTCACTGCTCTCCAGGGATTACGCGGGGAGGCCGACGCCTCTTTATTTCGCGGAGCGTCTGACACGCGAAGCAGGTGGCGCCCGCATCTATCTCAAGCGCGAGGATCTGTGCCACACAGGCTCGCACAAGATAAACAACACACTGGGACAGTGCCTGCTCGCTCGCGCGATGGGCAAACAGCGGATAATCGCGGAGACGGGTGCCGGCCAGCACGGTGTGGCGTGCGCGACCGCGGCGGCCCTCTTCGGGCAGGAGTGCGTGGTGTATATGGGTGATGTCGACATCATCAGGCAGGCGCCGAACGTCGCCCGGATGGAGCTGCTCGGCGCGGAGGTTCGGCCGGTTCACGCGGGCAGCCAAACGCTCAAGGATGCGATAAACGAAGCTCTCCGCGACTGGGTCACAAACGTGCGTACGACGTATTACTGTCTGGGGTCGGTTGTCGGGCCGCATCCATACCCTAAGATGGTCAGGGTATTTCAGTCGGTTATCGGGCAGGAAACCCTCGAGCAGTGCATGGAGCGCGAGGGGCGGCGTCCGGACTTGATTGTGGCTTGCGTCGGGGGCGGCAGCAACTCTCTTGGCATGTTCGCCCCGTTTATAAGTCAGGGCCCCAGGCTTGTGGGGGTCGAGGCGGGCGGGCGCGGGACCGGCCGCGGAGAGCACGGCAGAACTTTGTGCATGGGAGATGTGGGCGTGCTCCACGGAGCGAAAAGCTATCTTTTGCAAGATGAGAACGGCCAGGTGCTCGAGACCCACTCGGTGTCCGCGGGCCTGGACTATCCGGGGGTCGGGCCCGAGCACTCTTACCTCAAGGAAAAAGGGCTTGCGGAGTACACCGCCGTGGAGGACGGGGAAGTGCTCGACGCCGCGCGCTTTCTTTCGAGGATTGAAGGCATAATTCCCGCGCTCGAGAGCGCGCATGCGGTCGCGTACGCGATAGAGGCCGCGAAGACGATGGACAGCGATGAATTCCTGGTGGTGTGCCTGTCCGGCCGCGGCGACAAAGATCTCGAAGAGTTGGGGAGGTGTGTGTGATGACCGGTGATGGCGGAAGGCTTTCAAAGATGTTCTCGAGTCTGCGCGGCCGGCGCCCTGCGCTCATCGCGTATGCGACCGGCTTTTTCCCCGACAGGGAGAAGAGCCTGGAGGTGGTCATGTCCATTCTTGGGGCTGGCGCCGACGCGGTTGAGATAGGCATGCCGTTTTCCGACCCGGTGATGGACGGACCTGTCATTCAGAAATCGAGCGCGGCCGCGCTGGAGGCCGGCGCGACACCTGATGGCATCCTCGAGATGGTCTCCGAGCTTCGCGGGCAGACCGATCGCCCGTTGCTCGTCATGACCTACTACAACCTCGTGTTCAGGTTTGGGCCCGAGCGGTTCGCGCGTCGCGCCGCCGAGTGCGGCGTTGACGGCATCATTATCCCAGACCTGCCTGCTGAAGAGATGGCGCCTTTCAAGGACGCGTGCGGCGGCGCGGGTGTTGACACCGTGGCGTTCTGCTCAGTTACGACCTCACCCGCGCGCATCCGCGAGGCGGTCGCTATGTCAACAGGGTTTCTTTATTGCGTGTCGTTGCTCGGCCCCACTGGAGCGCGCTCGGCGATCTCCGACGAACTGCCGGGTTTCTTGACGAGGGTGAGGGAGAACGCTGATTGCCCTATCGCGGCGGGTCTCGGGATATCGACGCCCGAGCAGTGCGCAATCGCGGGCAGTATGGCCGACGGTGTGATAGTCGGAAGCGCGCTGGTCAAAGCGGCGGATCAGGCTGACGGCAACCTCTCACAGCTCACAGCTCTCGTTGCGTCCATGGCGAAAGCGCTGCGTGGCGATTTTTCGGCATAGGGGTCAGGCACCGTCTACCGCTAAAGCGGTAGACGGAGAGGTAGACGGTGCCTGACCCCTAATCTGATTGGAGTAAACGCGATCAGGGAAAAAGCTATCAAAGCAATCAACAGGGCGGTGGACGCCGCGCGCGCGTTGCGGACGCGTCAGGCACTTAGGGTCGCGTTCGCCTGGAGCGTGCTGGCGCTGGCGGTTGTTCTTGTTGTGGGCGCGGGCCTCGAGCTTGCCGCCAGTGGCAAGATCAACAAGGGCGTGACTATTGACGGTGTCCTGGTAGGTGGCATGACCAGGGCCAGGGCGCGCGAGCTGGTCGAACGGAAAGTCAAGCCGTTGAAATCGGACGTCCTGCTGTCTTGTGAGGGAAAGCGGCACACGATCAACCTCGAAGGAGTCAATTTCCGCCTGGATATAGACGGCATGGTTCGTGAGGCTTTTTACAAAGGGAAGCGCGGCCCCGCGCTCTTGAGGATCGCCAGGCGGCTCCTTGGCGCGGGTGTGACAGGCGATGTCCCTGTGATGTGTGACTGTGACAGAACCAGGCTCGAGGCCCGCCTTGCCACGATAGCGCGCGCGATCGATCGGGATTCAAGGAGTGTCAGCATAAGCGTGGCTTCGGGGTCGCCGAAGATCATCTCTTCCCGAAGCGGTATAAAGGTCAGGATCGACGACACCGTCAGGGCGGTTCGCAAAGCGTTGCCGACAGAGAATCGCCTGGTGGACATCGTGGCCGACACGATAAAGCCCAAGATTGTTGAGGCTGATGTAGGGAAGATAGTTGTCATCCACCAGAAGCAGTTCGCGCTTTACCTGTACGACCACGAAGAAGAGATAAACAGCTTTAAGATCGCGGTGGGGATGCAGGAGTACCCGACCCCCAACGGGCGCTTCCACATAACTTTCAAGGAGAAAAACCCGACCTGGCTTCCCACGTCGGAGTGGGCAAAAGACAAGAAGGGGATTCCCCAGCCCCCGGGGCCGGATAACCCGCTGGGCGGCTACTGGATGGATCTGGGAGGAGGCATCGGCATCCACGCGACGCCTTTCCCCAAGTCGCTTGGCGATCAGGCTTCCCACGGCTGCATAAGGATGGCCCCATCCGACGCCGCGGCGCTTTTTAACGCGGTAAAGGTTGGGACACCGGTTTTCATAATCGACTGAGCGCAAAAATTCTTCAGTTCACTCCCAGGTCAGGGCTGTGTGGGGGAGACAGGCTTCCAAGCCTCGAAGCCAGCGCAACCGCTTCCCGCGGGGTGGAGGCTGGCGCTATCTCCAGTTTTTCATACTGGCATTTCCCGAGTTCCCAGGTGTCGAGTCCCACCACCGGCTTCCCCATCTTCAGGCCAAAGGCGACCTCGGAGAGCGTTCCGTACCCGCCGGCGATCGCGATTATCGCGTCCGCGGCAAGAGCGACAAACGCGTTTCTCGCGTGCCCCATGTCAGTAGGTAGAGACACTGTAAGCCAGCGACTCGCATGAGATCGATCCGGCCCGGGCAATATGCCGATCGCTATGCCGCCGCCGTCATGAGCGCCATGGGACACCGCGTCCATGACACCACCAAGGCCGCCGCAGACGAGAACGTGCCCACTTCTTGCGATCTCTATCCCAACCTCGTAGGCGAGCTTTGTAATTTCAGCATCGCACTCAGAACTTCCGCAAACTGATATGTACATCAAATCCTCCATGAAGATGAGGCGTCGGTCACTTTCCACTTTTCTATTCGATGTTCTTCGGGCCAGATGACGAGCGGGCCACGCGCGATGCGATTCGCGCGAGAATCGGTCGTAGCCTTATGTCTTCTCAGCACCGCTCGAATCCTCGCGACCAGCTCGCGCGGGCTGAATGGCTTGGTCATGTAGTCGTCCGCTCCCAGCCCAAGGCCCTCAAGTTTGTCGTCCTCTTCGAGCTTCGCCGAGAGGATGATGATCGGGGTTCTCGAGGTCTGGCGTACTCGCCTGCAGAACTCGAAGCCGTCCATGCGGGGCATCAGTATGTCGAGTACTACCAGGTCGGGGCGTTCCTCGCGGAAAAGCTCGAGCGCCGCCTCGCCGTCACTTGCTTCCAAAACGACGTAACCCTCATTTTCGAGGGTGTTTTTGACCATCTTCACTATCTTCTTCTCGTCATCGACCACGAGTATTTTTTCGTTCATCGACGATTCTCCGATCTGCTCGGGGATATCATATATCTTGTGCTTGTGCGTGGGTCACAGTTGGCACGTATGCCAGGCGACGCGATCCAGGAGCTTTCGATTCATCGAAGAGTCCACACAGTACATGAGCGCTTTCTTGCCGTTGAAGATTGAGGAAGGAAACTCAATCCATATCCTTTTCTCAAGAACGTGAGCACGCATTCCGGCGCCACACGCGAGGCTGTTGTGAGTGTCCCGCAAGCACCGGACTGTTCCACGCGTGAACTCCATATCCACCTGATCCACGCGCGACACACCGAATATGCGCATGCGGAAAGAATACTTGATTTTATCTGAGATATTGCCCGCTGTTTCGACGCCGGCATATGCCGTGTTTTTGCTTATGCAAAAAGATACTCTGTCAAGGTCGCCGCTGTTTCCCGGCGACGATCTTACGCGGTCGGATGGCGGATCAATGCAGGTCTTGTACGGCATCACGGGGGCGTCGAACTTCGGTGGCGTGTTCACGCGCCTGACATGTCTGACAACGGTTTTTCCCACGAGCTCGTTGGTTCGCACGAAAGACTCGATAAAGCGTTGTTTGACGAGCGCTGGTATCTTGTACACGGCAAGCGCCTCTCCCTTGACGCGCTCGTTGTCGCTTGAGAGCCGCAACGATTCCCAATCGCTCATCTGACGGGCGAACGCTGTCGGTGGATCGAGTGGATACGACGGTTCGTCTCCGGCGGGAAAAGGAAAATCGCGTTTGTGTACGAGGTATATGTATTTGTTGGCGCGATACCCTGTCTTTGTCAGGACGTACTGCATAAACGCGTTAGCGGCCCAGTGATCGTGGTGGTTGTCCTGAGTGTCAGGGAAAACGATCCCGGTGGGCTTGTAATCATTGATGATCGAAGTGAGATTCTTCACTACATTTTCACCGCAATAGGGCGCGTTTTTCTGGTACGCGAAACTGTAAGGCGCGTGATCGTGCCCGTTGAGCCCACGGTGCAGATTGTCGTAGTCCCAATTGTAATCCCACAGAGAATTGAGCCCGCCGTCAGGATAAGCGAGGAGCGTGAGGTCACCTTCGGTCAGCCCGAGCCGGGCCAGGGCGTTTTTACTTTCCCGTATCCGCACCTTCCCAACCAGACGAAAATCGACGGGGGTGACATTGTTTTTCTTTGTGTACGCGCGCACGATCCCGGCGTTCCCGTCGCCACATGTCATGATGACTACCTTGACCTTTCTGTGTTCCGAGAGAGCCTGCTGGATCAAGCCACCCGTGGCAAGAGTTTCGTCGTCCGGGTGTGGAGCGATCACCAGGAGTCTTTCTCCGATCGGGGAGAAACGGAGTTGAGAGAGTCCTTTGATTACAGGTGGCGTTTTGATGTTTCCCAGGTTTTGGACAACCACCATGTACAGGGTGAGCAGGATAATAGCCGTGCCCAGCATCGCCTGGATGATGCTGCCTGGCGGTTTGTTTGCAGAACGATTGAGCATGAATCTCTGTCTCTTATTATTCGTGTTCGGTTGAGTGTTCACTCGTGATGCGGCTACGTTACGGGGAACTTCATTGGTTCTCCGAAAAGGACAAACGGTACGGGGCTCAAATGTCCTCCGGGAACTGTCATGTAGCCGACTCCTATATAAAGGTTATCGTTGATCCGGCGCACCTCGTCATGCAGGGTTTTTGTCAAGTCGGTGTTGAAAGCTCCGTAGTCGAGGTGAAAAGAATCCTTGCCATCTTTTCCTATGGCGGTAGGGCCTGTGTAGATTCTCATCTTTCTTTCATAGAAGACTTTCTGGTCTTGCTTTTCACCTTTCCTGCTAAAAACGTTGATTCCCCACCCGCTGTTGTTCTCCTCAGCGTTGAAAGCCTTGCCATGCCACCGCGTCCCGATGGTCAACGTGCCCGTTGGAAATACGTGATCCGCGAAATATGCCATGGCGCCTCCAAATATCCCACTTCTAAGAATCTTTCCATGACGCTCGCCGTTCAACGACTCGAATGCGGGCGCTTCCGCGGCGTAGAAAAGTTGCATCATATCCGCGCGGCTCAGCGTTTCGATATTGTCGCACGTTGCTTCCTCCGGATTCTTCTCGAGAATATCTTTCACGTCGCGGCCGTCCGGGTTTCGTTTTCCCGCCTGAATGATATTGATCGCGCTCAATGTCGTGGCAACGAAAACCAACGCCCCGATGCCCTTCAGCAACTTTTTGAATAGATTCAGAACTCGCAATCTCATCCTCCCTGTTTTTGTTCGGGCTTTATCGGGGCGTAGTACTCGATCTTGCTGGTCGAGCGCTTTGAGGTGATCATGAGGACCGCGCCGGACGCGAACAAACCGGCGCTGCTCAGCGCGATGAGCGCTATCAGCCAGGCGCCGCCGATGAACACGAGCAAGATGCCGCAACCGATCAGGGTAGCCAGTGATGCCGAGCCTCCCGCCATTGCGATTGTTTTGACACGCTTGTATTTATCCGCGTCCTCGAACACGATGATCGGATGAGGCATGTTCTTTTTGATGCATTCTTCACACACTGTCTTTCCCGTTTCCTCGAGCACGGGGGCGTCGCACTTTTCGCAGGGGATGAATTTGTCGGGTGGAAAGAGAGTTCCGCTTCCGGCAATGGGTCGCTGAATCGAGCCGCATTTGTCACAGATTCGCCCGTACGGGCCGAGATTATGCCCACATACGATGCACAATCTGTCCATTACGCGCCTTACGTGTGTCATCTACCCACTCCCGTGTCTTTTCGGGCTATCCCAGGAGACCCGTTTTCAGACTTTGCATTTATCATATCATCACAGTTGCCGCGCGATTATCATTCAACAGTCACAAGGTATGTTATATTCGCAATGATGACACACGGGATACCGGCGCAATAAGTTTTTCAGTTAACGTTTTGGTGTCGGAGAGCGCATTATTTGATTCGCCCCCGTAGCTCAATTGGATAGAGCAGCGGATTTCTACTCCGCAGGTTGCAGGTTCGAGTCCTGCCGGGGGTGCCACTTTACATGGCAATTACTCTGTCCCGGAAGGGCTCGAACCTGCCGCCATTATGCGTTTTCTATCTACCGAATTGGAAGTGCGCGACTCCAGATGTTATCTTTATATGTGCTCGCGGAAGCCACACGCGGGCAACGGCAATCTAAAAGGACGTTCGAGGTGGACGTAGCTCAGTTGGTTAGAGCGCCGGGTTGTGGCCCCGGAGGCCGGGGGTTCAAGTCCCCTCGTTCACCCCATGTCAGAGGTAGTCCAACCCACCGGCCCAACTCACAATGTGGTGGCATGAACCGTACTGGAGAACTGATTTGACAAAAGAGCGGAAGAATCTGTCCGACACCAGGGCGATGGAGGCGTCACGTAGAATAGCGCGCGAGGCGCGAGAGCGCATCGCGCTCATGGCGGCTCGAATACCCGGCGCCCGTGCTTTCTTGCGACCTTTCACTGAGCGCCCCAGGCAGGTCGAAAAGTTAGTTGTAATCTCTGACACGCACTTCGGCGACCCGAACGAATTACTGGTGCACCCGAAGGCAATCCAGGATATGACAGACGCGATCGCGGAGATGGGCACTGTTGATGAACTCGTATTGCTCGGAGACGTCTTCGACCTGTGGCAGGCGCCGTTGCACGAGGCGATCGCGCGCGGGCGCGACTGCATGGCGGCTTTGTTCTCACTTGATAATGTCAAGCGCATGGTCTACATGGTCGGGAATCACGATCATCACATCTTTCGCATGTGGTACGAAGAGGAAGTTGGAAGGAGGCTGCGGGCCGGTGACCTTGAGCAGCCCGAGCTCGCTATCCCATTGACGTCCGACTGCCCGGCGATGGCGCCTTTGAAGCTCGAGGGGACCAAGGTGCCGCTCTACATGACCTATCCGATGTATCAGGTGCAGGTGAAGGACAAGGTTGTTCTGCTGACCCACGGGCACTTGCTGGGCTTCTTCGAGCGCTCGTTGTGGGGGCCGAAGAAGCATTCGCGGCTCCGCTCGCTGATGCTGAACAAGTCGGACAAACTCGATCTCGATGACATGGAGAGGTTCATGTCGCCTTACTACGAGATGACCGCGTTGGGCACATGTGTCCCAGGTGTGGCGGAGGGCAGGTACTGGGTGTACCGGATGGTGAGTCGGACATCGAAGATGGTGGGTGTGTCAAGTCACACGAGGACTTCGTTATATCGTGGCAACACAATCGAGGAAAACGCCGTCGAGATAGAAGCTCTGCTCAACCACTTCTGCCCTGAAATGCCGGACTACTTCGTGTACGGGCATACTCACAGGTCGGGGCGTCTTGTTCTTCCACTGTCGAACACAATCGCTATCAACAGCGGTTGCTGGATCGGCGGGCAAAGTGACCCCGACGCTCGAAACACCATCGTCGATATCTCCGACGAGGCCCGTATCATCAAGGTCTAACGGAGGAGAGGCGTCGGTCACTTTCCACTTTTTCCACCTCGCCACTTCCTGGGGCTTCAATAATGCATAATTTGGTTTGACCCCATTATGCCTTAAGGCTAAACATCTTGCTGGTGGGCCGTGCAGGGATCGAACCTGCGACCTTGGGATTAAGAGTCCCCTGCTCTACCGGCTGAGCTAACGGCCCGTATCGCTTGATTGCAAGCGACTACCTACTGAACAAAGCGCAGTGTAGCACTGTCCGGCAGGCGTGACAATTATCTCCGACAAGGGCTCGCACTTGCGGTGCTTGAAGAAAAAGCCGTCTGAGAAACGCGCATCCGCGCGCTTTTTTGCGGAAACGTCGAAGTTCGCATAGTATCTAACACTGTCGGGGCGAAAACGCCGCGAAAAACAGGTCACAGGATTCAAGGAGGGAAGGTCAAGATGAGGATCGCATTGGTCACGGGTGGAGGAGATTCTTCGGCAATCAACGCGGCGATACGGGCTGTCGTGCACAAGTGCCACGCTGGCGGTCACGAGTGCATAGGCATCAAGAGGGGCTGGAGAGGGCTTCTCAGGGATGAGGTCGAGCCCCTTTTTATTGGTTCGGTCGCGGGTATTTTGCAGAACAGCGGGACGATCCTCGGCACCTCGCGCACCAATATTTTCAATATTGAGAACGGCCTGGAGAACGTCATGGTAAACCTGCGCAAGCACGGAATCGAGGCTATCATAGTCATAGGAGGGGAAGACACAAACAGCATCGCGTCCCGCCTCGGCGAGCACGGAGTCAAGTGCGTTGGAATCCCGCAGACGATTGATAACGACCTTCCGGGAACTGATTACTCAATCGGTTTTGATACCGCGGCGGCGGTGGCGATGGATGCTCTCGACAAGCTGCATACGACAGCGGCCTCGCACCACCGTGTCATGATCCTCGAGGTCATGGGAAGGGACGCAGGGTGGATAGCGCTCATCGCCGGCATCGCCGGTGGCGCCGATACCATCATCGTGCCGGAGTTTCCTTGCGCTATCGAGAAAATTGAGGAGCGCATCGAGCGGCGCCACAAGATGAACAAGGAATTCAGCATCATAGTGATCTCGGAAGGCGCGAAGCTCCTCGGCATGGATGAACAGTTTGTCCAGAGCCAGAAGAAAGATGAATTCGGGCACGTTAGATTGGGCGGCGTCGGCGAGTGGCTGGCACAGGAAATCGAGAACAGGACAGGGGACGAGACAAGAGTAACTCACCTCGGACACCTGCAGAGAGGAGGGGTGCCCACAGCATTCGATCGTGTGCTTGCGACCAGGCTCGGCGTCTTCGCGGTGGACATGGTTGTGACTGGCAAGTTCGGTCAAATGGCATGCATGCGTGGGAACAAGATCGTCGCTGTTCCTTACGAGGAGGCGCTAAACGGAACCAAGACTATCGATGTCGAGCTTTTCGAGCTGGCGAAGTCGTTTTATTGAGGTGAGCGGCCACGGCGCGAGAACCATGGCGCCACGCCCGTTGAGACCCGGTTCCTGTGGTATAATATTCAAGGGCCGCAAGCCGGGCGAGAGTGGCGGAATTGGTAGACGCGCGGGGCTTAGGACCCCGTGGTTCATGGAACCGTGGGGGTTCGAGTCCCCCCTCTCGCACCAACTTTCAGTTCATTTAAAGCATGTGCGCGAATGTTTTTTCTTGTGAGTAGTTTACCTGCCGAGCGGATTTGATTTTGCGCATTCAAAACACGGGAGGAGAGTCACCTGAAGAGTGAAGTTATCAGGGGAGAAGGTCATTCGGCAACCCTCAAAGTGGAGGTGGATCCCGAAGAGCTGGCGGAGATGCTCGAGCAAACCTACAAAGATATCAGTCGGAAACTGAAGATCCCTGGGTTTCGCAAGGGTAAGATACCGAGAAAGGTCATCGATAGCCACCTGGGACCCGAGCACGTTCGGATCGAGGCGATCAAGAGTGGGTTGCCGGGGCTGTATGTGAAAGGCGTCAGGGAGTCCGGAATTTTTCCGGTGTCCGATCCGGAGATCAAACTCATCGAGGCTGGAGAAAATGGCAAAGTCATCTTTGAGGCAAAAGTGGACGTGAAGCCCGAGATAGAGATCAAAGATTACAAAGGTCTCGAGATAAAGGCGCCTGAGTCCAAGGTAACAGAGGATGACGTAAACGATGCGCTCGACGAGGCGCGCAACCGCTTTGCCACACTCGAGGTTGTTGAGACGCGGCCCGCCGGCAGTGGCGACTTCGTGATGTTCGATTACAAGGTTTTTGCCGATGGTGAGCCGCTCGAGGGCAAATCCGGCGCCGACCGCATGATCGAGATCGGCGCGGATGATTTCCTTCCTGGTTTCGACGAGCAACTGGAGGGCGCGCGAAAGGGCGACATCCTGGACGTGGTGGTGACGTTCCCGCCCGAGTATGGCGAGCAATCTCTCGCCGGGAAGCCCGCGACTTTCCGAACAATGGTGAAAGAAGTAAAAAAGAAAGTGCTCCCCGCGCTTGATGACGACCTCGCGAAAAATGTCAGTGAGTTTGAGACCCTGGTCGAGTTCAAGGATGACTTGCGAAAACGCATAGCGCTCATCAAGGAGAGGACGGTAAAGCGCGCGATAAGAGAGCGGGTGACGCAGGCTCTCGTGGACAGGACGTACATCGATCTCCCGGACTCGATAGTCGAACGCCAGGTTCAGCGCGAGATAAAGAAGATATCAGATGAGCTTTCCGGACGCGGGATTTCTCTCGATGACTACCTGGCGGCGCTGAAGGAAACCAGGTATCAACTGGAGAAGGTTATCCGAGATAATGTAGTGGATGAGTTGAAGACCGAGTTGGTAGTAGACGCGGTGGCGAAGGCGGAGAGCATCGAGGTCTCCGACGAGGAGGCCGTAGAGTACATCAAAGAGAATGCGCTGGCGGGGGGCGAAAACCCCGCCACAGATAAGGATGAGATTTACTCGGACGACATGATATCGGGCGTAAAGGCCAACCTGAGACTATCTAAGGGAATTGATTTACTGGTAGAGAACGCGGTCATAACATGCGAGTCGCCGGCATCGCCGCTGACGGTGGCGTCGGTGGAGGACGTTGAAACTGGCGATCTCGAGCGCCGGGGAGGAGCCTGAAAAATAATGAGCAGTATCGTATCGCAATTAGTGCCAATCGTGGTCGAGCAAACTCCTCGAGGGGAGAGACAGTTCGATATTTACTCGCGCTTGCTAAAGGAGCGCATCATATTTGTGGGGATGGAGATAGATGACCATCTCGCGAACCTCGTTATGGCGCAGTTGCTCCATCTGGAGAGCGAGAACCCGGAGAAAGACATCAACATGTACATCAACTCACCTGGTGGCGTCGTTACAAGCACTCTGGCGATATACGACACCATGCAATACGTGCGTTGCGACATCTCGACACTGTGTGTCGGGCAGGCGGCGAGCGGCGCGGCGGTGTTGCTGGCGGCGGGAACCAAAGGAAAGCGGTTCGCGACGCCACATTCGCGCATTTTGCTCCATCAACCGAGCGGCGGGACGAGCGGGCAGGCGATTGATGTCGATCTGCAGGCGAAGGAAATAATCCGCACGCGTGAGATGCTTGACGCGATCCTTGCCGATCACACCGGGCAACCTATCGAAAAAGTGCACGAGGACACCGACAGAGACTTTATCCTGGTGGCGGAGTCCGCCAGAGAGTATGGCCTTATCGACGAGGTTATCGAGCGCAGGCGGAACGCCAGCGAGTAAGCGGCGCGCCCGAATTTGCCAAAAGGCAGAGCGTGCAATGGAGGTAAGAAGTGGCTAAGTTCAGTGATGGCAGCGATCTCTTAAAATGCTCTTTCTGCGGAAAGACGCAGCGGCACGTCAAGAAGCTCATCGCCGGCCCGGGAGTGTACATCTGTGACGAGTGCATCGAGCTTTGCAACGATATAATCGCCGAGGAGCTGACCGAGAGCCCGGAGATACAGATAGGCGATCTCCCGAAGCCCAAGGATATCTATGCGTTTTTAGAAGAGTATGTGATCGGGCAGGAGCGCGCCAGGACAGTGCTTTCGGTCGCGGTCTATAACCATTACAAACGAATTCAAATTGGCGCCATGTCAAGCGATGGCGTCGAGCTCCAGAAGAGCAACATCATGCTCATTGGCCCGACCGGTTGCGGGAAAACATTGCTGGCGCAAACGCTGGCTCGGCTTCTGAATGTGCCGTTCGCCATTGCCGACGCTACCAGCCTGACAGAGGCGGGCTACGTCGGTGAAGACGTTGAAAACATTCTCCTGAAACTGATTCAGGCCGCCGACCTGGATGTAAAGAAGGCCGAGACGGGAATTATCTACATCGATGAGATTGACAAGATAGCGCGCAAGAGCGAGAGCCCGAGCATAACGAGGGACGTGTCAGGCGAGGGTGTGCAGCAGGCGCTCTTGAAGATCATCGAGGGAACCGTCGCGAGCGTTCCGCCGCAAGGTGGACGCAAGCATCCTCACCAGGAGTTTCTCCAGATTGACACGAGCAACATCCTTTTCATTTGCGGCGGGGCGTTTTCTGGCGTCGAAGACATCATAGAGGAGCGTGTCGGCAAGAAGGGCATCGGCTTCGGGGCAGAGGTGAAGTCGAAGGATGAGATCGACCTGGGGAGCATTTTAGCCAACGTCATGCCCGAGGATCTGCTGAAATTCGGGCTTATTCCGGAGTTCGTGGGAAGGTTGCCGGTCGTCACGACTCTGCATACGCTAACCAAAGAGCACTTGATCGACATCCTCATGAAGCCGAAGAACGCGCTGTTGAAGCAGTATCAGAAGTTTTTTGAGTTTGACGGCGTCGAGTTGATTTTTACGGATGGAGCGCTGGAACAGATAGCGGAAAAGGCCCTGGCGCGCCAGACCGGCGCTCGCGGGCTTCGCGCGATCATGGAGGAAGCGTTGCTGGGAACCATGTTCGATTTGCCGTCGAGATCGGATATCGTGAAATGCGTTGTGACCCGCGAGGTCGTCGCGGAAAACTTCAAGCCAACTCTTCTTACCTCACGCTCGGGGGCGAAAGTTCAAAAGGACGACGAAGAGGAAGAGACCGCCTGACCCCGTTCCGTCTACCGCTTTAGCGGTAGACGGAAAGGTAGACGGTGCCTGACCCCTCTACGCAGTAAAGGTAGACGGTGCCTGAACCCTGTGCTACTTGAAGCGGGTTGCCAGGCGCGCCAGCTTGATTACGGGGGAGTTGGTCGCCTCTGAGATGGTTTGGGTTATGAACGCCCAGCGGCCGCCGATCTCTTCGAAAGCTTCTGCAAGTTTCTGACCACGGTCTGAGAAGCTGAGCCCTTTCTCTTGCGCGCTCGCGGCTTTCTTGGAGAGGTCGCTGATGCACGGCTTGAGATCAGCGTACGTCCGCTTCGCCGTGCGATATGTTTTCATGCCGGCGGCGCCGATCATAAAGACGATCAGCAACACGAAGGCAACGGGCAGGCAATAGATAAGGATAATCGCCAATAGCATCTAATTCCTCCAGTCGTGTTTCAATATTGCAATTATTTATGAATTCGAGAGCAATTGGAAGCGCCTGTGTCGCCGACCACCGCGCATGAAACAGTCAACCGGGTCGACTTGATGTAGAATCTGATGAAATTCCTTACAGGTGGTGAAGACGCGTGCCCGACAATCAGACTGATTTTGAGTTGTCCTCCAGATACGACCCGCGAGCGGTGGAGGGACGCTGGTACGAGCTGTGGGAGAATCGTGGCTACTTCCACGCCGACCCGGATTCAGGCCGCCCGCCTTTTTCACAGGTGATACCGCCACCGAACGTGACCGGCGTGCTGCACATGGGACACGCGTTGAACAATACACTCCAGGACATCATCGCGCGGAGGCGGCGCATGCAGGGCTACGAGGTTCTGTGGATACCCGGGACGGATCACGCCGGCATCGCGACGCAGAATGTCGTGGAGAGGCGTATCGAAGAGGAAGGCGCCAACCGCCACGAGATGGGACGCGAGGAGTTTGTGGATCGCGTCTGGCGGTGGAAAGAGGAGCACGGCGGCGTCATCATCAGCCAGTTGAAACGCCTGGGGTGCTCTTGCGATTGGGAGCGAGAGCGCTTCACGATGGATGATGGCTGCTCGCTTGCCGTGCGCACGGTCTTCAAGGAGTTGTACGACCAGGGTCTCATTTACCGGGGAAAGTACATCATCAACTGGTGCGTGCGCTGCCATACCGCGCTCTCCGACATCGAGGTCGAGCACGAGGACAAGACCAGCCACCTCTGGCATATCCGTTACCCGCTTGCGGATGGCGCCCTTGACGTGGTTGTCGCCACTACCCGCCCGGAGACGATGCTGGGCGACACTGCCGTAGCCGTCCATCCGTCGGACGAGAGATACGCGGCCCTGGTTGGAAAGTCGGTCATGCTGCCTCTCACGGGTAGGCGCATTCCTGTAATCGTCGACAGGTTCGTGGATCCGGAGTTCGGCACCGGCGCGGTCAAGGTTACTCCCGCCCACGACCCCAACGACTACGAGATCGGCTTGCGGCACGACCTGGAGCGAATCAATATACTCAACCCGGATGGAACCATCAATGAGAACGGCGGCCGGTACGCCGGCATGGATCGGTACGAGGCCCGCGATTCCGTGGTTCGCGACCTGGATTCCGAGGGCCTGCTTGTCAAGAGGGAGGAGCATCTCAACGCCGTCGGCCACTGCTACCGATGCGGCACGGAAGTCGAGCCCTACCTGTCCACGCAGTGGTTTGTGAAGATGGCGCCGCTCGCGGCCGAGGGCATCAAGGCGGTGCGTGAAGGACGCGTCAAGTTTACTCCCGAGCGCTGGGATAAAATCTATTACGATTGGATGGAGAACATCCGCGACTGGTGCATCTCGCGTCAACTCTGGTGGGGGCACCGCATCCCGGTCTGGTACTGCGACGAGTGCGGCGAGCAGATCATCGAGATAGAAGCGCCGGCGGCGTGCCCGTGCGGCTCGAGCAACCTGCGTCAGGACGAGGATGTTCTTGACACCTGGTTCTCGTCAGCCCTCTGGCCTTTCTCGACCATGGGCTGGCCTGAAAAGACGCGGACACTCGATGTGTTTTATCCGACAACGGTGCTGACCACGGCTTTCGACATAATATTTTTCTGGGTCGCGAGGATGGTCATGTTCGGCCTGCGCTTCATGGATGACGTTCCGTTTCGCGAGGTGTTTGTGACGGCGCTGGTGCGCGACTACGAGGGCAAAAAGATGTCGAAATCAAGTGGAAATGTGATCGACCCGATCGACGTAATCGAGGTGTACGGGACGGACGCGCTTCGGTTCACGCTTGGTTCGATAGCGACGCCGGGTCGCGATATCAACCTCGCCGAGGAGCGCATAGAGGGCAATCGCAACTTCGTCAACAAGATATGGAACGCCGCGCGGCTGGTGATCGCGAATCTCGAGGATTACGAGGTCGATGGCGCGGCCCCAATCTCGACCGTTTCTACCCGGATGAAAGAGGGCGATCTCGAGCTCGCAGATCGCTGGATACTGAGCACTCTGGCGGGAGTCATCGAGCGTGTCGACGCCGGCATGGACGCGAACAACTTCAGCGTCGTGGGCAAGGCGCTCCACCAGTTCTTCTGGGGAGAGTTCTGTGACTGGTACCTCGAGCTGGTGAAACCAAGGCTTTATCACGGCGCGCGTGAGCAGAGGCGCGTTGTCCAGGAAGTAGCCTGCCGTGTGCTCGAATGCTCGCTCCGACTTTTGCACCCGTACATGCCTTTTGTGACTGAAGAACTGTGGCAGAAACTCCCCGGGACCGGCGAGTCTATCATGATTGCGCCCTGGCCTGATGCGGTCGAATTTCCGATTGACGATGAAGCTGAGCGAGAGATGAAACTACTGCAATCCGTGATCGTTGGCATAAGGGCCGCGCGCTCGGAGCACGGCATACCGCCCTCGGGCAAGGTAGAAGCCAGAATCGTATGCGGACATTTGTGGGCGCGAGAGGTTCTGGAGCGGCAGATCGGATATCTCGTGTCGATGGCGGGCCTCTCGGGCGTCGATTTCAGTGATGCGCCGCCGGCGGAAGGCTTTGGGATGCGAGTCGTGATCGAGGATGTAGAGGCTTATCTCTCCTGGGAGCGTGGGGTCGACCCGAAGGAGGAGATCGACCGACTCGCGCGGCGTCTCACACACGTCGAAGCAGATTTGACGCGCACGCTCGCGAAACTGGCGAGTGAGGGCTTTGTCTCGAAAGCGCCTCCCGCTATCGTCGCGAAAGAGCGAGAGAAGGAGAGAGAGCTCACGCAGAGACGCCAGAAGCTGGATGAGCAAATAAGAACGCTCGGGCGCCAGGCGCCTTGACGCAATCCGACCCCGATGTTGTGTTGTAAATAGCAGGGAAGACACTTGAAGTATTCCGAGGCGATAGATTATCTGGACAGCAAGGTGGTGCTCGGCGTAAAGCCGTCGCTGGATCGTATCCGAGTGGCGTGCCGCCTGATGGATGATCCGCAAAACGAGTTCGACTCTATCCAGGTGACCGGCACGAACGGCAAGACCTCTGTCTCCAGCATGATCGCGGGAATACTCAAAGAGTGCGGGCTCAAAACGGGGCTTTTTACTTCTCCCCACCTGGAGACGGTTCGGGAGCGTGTATCTGTCAACGGACGGCTGATACCGGCGAACAGGTTCGCGGAAACGATGACCGACATCCGGCCCGTAATCGAGAAAGCGGAGCGTGAGGTTGGCGAGAGGCTCTCGTACTTCGAGCTTGTGACGGCGGTGGCCTATTATTACTTTCAGCGGGAACGCATCGACGTCGCTGTTCTCGAGGCGGGCATGGGCGGGCGATGGGACTCGACCAACGTGGTCGATTCCGATGTTGCCGTAATAACGAATATCGAGCTCGAACACGTAAACGAACTTGGCCGCACGAGGGAGAAGATTGCTTTCGAGAAGGCGGGCATAATCAACGAGGGAGCGGTGGTCGTTACCGCGGAGGGCACGCGTGACATACTGATGGTTCTCGCGGAGAGGTGTCGTGAAGCGGGCGCGGAGCTCAAAGTTTTTGGCAGGGATTTCAAGCTCGATTACCTTCTGCCGTACCGTGTCGCGGGCGAGCCTCTTGCTCAGTACATGTCAGTGCGCGGGTTGGAGGAGCGAGAGTTCAAGGACATCAAACTTCACCTGCTTGGAAAGCACCAGGCGGTGAACGCCGCCTGCGCGGTGGCGGCCAGCCAGGCGTACGCGGGCCCGCGAGAGAAAACCGATGTCGATGCGTTCAGGCGCGCGCTCGAGGCGAGCAACGTTTCAGGGAGGCTGGACGTGCTGTCGAAGCTTCCACTGATTGTCGCTGACGGCGCGCACAACGTGTCGGGAGTGGACAGGCTCGCGGCCACGCTCCCCGATGAGTTTGATTACGATTATCTCGTGGTTGTCGTCTCGATTCTCGAGGACAAAGACGCGCGAAGCATGCTCAAGCTGCTCGGCGCGGTCGCGGATGAACTTATACTCACCGAGAACCGAAACGCGCGCTCGATCAGAGCGGAAAAACTTGGTAACTACTGCAGAATGGATAAGATAAAACACAGAATCGAGCCGGATTTCGTGAAAGCGATGAGCGCCGCGCGCGACATAGCGGGGCGGGGCGGGATGGTTTGCGCAACCGGCTCTCTGTACACAGTTTCAGAGGCGCGCATTTATTTCAGGCGCCAGTCGGCATCGCGCGAAATGAAACAGGACAGGTAAGTGCCCCGTCCCATATATTGAGCCGCGTTTCGACCGCGCGGACAGGTAAGGGGGAGAAATGGAGATCGAACGTACGCTTCTCATAATCAAGCCGGATGGAGTGGAAAGAGGTCTGGTGGGCGAGATATTGATGCGCGTGGAGCGGAAAGGATACAGGATCGAGCGCATCTGTGAGATGACGATCAGCCACGAGCTGGCCCAGAGGCATTACGCCGAGCACAAGGGCAAGCCGTTCTACGACGACCTCATCGATTACATCACAGGTGGGCTTTCAATTGTCGCTATCATCCGCGGCGAGAACGCGATTGAGAATATGCGCATCATAATGGGCGCGACCGACCCGCTCGACGCGACTTCCGGCTCGATCCGTGGCGGCTATGCCACCAGCGTGACACACAACTTGGTGCACGGATCGGACTCCGCCGAAAGTGCCACGCGAGAGATAGACCTGTTTTTTGGATAAAAACGCATAAAATGGTTTGACCCCATTATGCGTTTTTTTGGGATGAAGGCAAGGATTGCCATCTTTGTGTTGCGTAAAGCGGTTACTGTTCTTGCTGTAAAGTTGTGTTAAAATAATAGACGAACTCGGTTGCGTTCGGATATAATCCGAGTTTCAACTGTTTGGGCACTTAAGAATCAGGATAGGAGTCGGGTGTAGTTGTCGTTTCTATCTGAAACATTTGGGGCCGGATCCTTCGGGAAAGATATGGCCGTGGACCTGGGAACAGCAAATACGCTGGTGTACGCCAAGAGTGAAGGAATCGTCCTCAATGAACCTTCCGTGGTCGCGGTAAACACGAGAACGAACGCGATCATCGCCGTTGGCGAAGAGGCGAAGCGAATGGTCGGGCGGACACCGGCCCACATCATCGCTATCCGCCCGTTGAAAGACGGCGTCATCGCCGACTTCGACGTCACCGAAAAGATGTTGCGCTACTTTATCCAGAAAGTCCACCAGCGCAGGGCCCTTGCCAGACCACGTGTGGTCGTAGCCGTTCCCAGCGGGATAACCGGTGTCGAGCAGAGAGCGGTCGAGGAGGCCACTATCCAGGCGGGCGCGCGCGCCGCGTTTATCATTGAGGAGCCGATGGCCGCCGCGATCGGGGCCGGATTGCCCATACACGAACCTATCGGCAACATGGTGGTAGACATAGGCGGTGGCACGACCGAGGTCGCGGTAATATCCCTCGGGGGCATCGTCACGAGCCAGTCGCTGCGTGTTGGCGGCGACGAGATGGACGAGGCTATCATCAATTATATCAAGCGGGACTACCAGCTCATGATAGGGGAACGGACTGCCGAGGCCTTGAAGCTGAAGATTGCCTCAGCGTTTGAGATGGATGACGATGACGAACTGGAGGGGGAGATAAAAGGCAGGGATCTCGCGTCAGGCCTGCCGAAGACCGTGGTTGTTACTGCCGTAGAGATCAGGCAGGCCATCGAGGAGCCCGTCAGCCAGGTTGTTCAGACGTTGAAAGAGGCGCTCGATCGTACTCCGCCAGAGCTCGCGAGTGACATAATGGAAGAAGGAATTATTCTAGCCGGTGGTGGCGCGCTCTTGCGTGGCCTCGAGGAGAGGATCCGAAACGAGACCGGCATGCCGGTGCACATGGCAAAGGATCCCCTGCTTTGTGTTGCTATAGGTTCTGGGAAATGTCTTGAAGAATTCGACATAATGAAGAAGGTGTTGATTTCGTCTGCTGGCCATTAACGGTCAGCCGGATCAGCTATGCCTGTTTCTCCTGGAAGCGACAGAAGCCGCACTATCCTGATAATCATCATTGTTGTGTGTATATCGGTCGTGACCCTTTACTCGAGAGAAGGTGACAGGGGCCCGTTGCACAAGGCTCAGGGCTTTTTCCTCGATATGACAGCGCCGGTTTCCAGCGTTTTCGCGAAGATGTTCCGCCCTGTAAAGGACGGCGTCGTCAATCTGATTCACCTGCCGACACTGTCAAAGGAAAAGGCTGATCTCCAGGAAGAAATAGTGGAACTCAGAAGGGAGCGCATCGAATCAAAAAAGATGGAGAATGAGTTGAGAGAACTGAAATCCTTGTTGCGCTGGCAGGAGAATCAGGCCGAGTTTGAGAATCTGGGGGCTGATATCATCGGCCAGTCCCCGAATAACTGGCAAAGGTTGATGATTGTAAACCGCGGCGCGGACAGCGGTGTCAAGAAGTACATGTCCGTCGTTACGGCAGAGGGGCTTGTCGGCAGGATCATTTCAGCAGGCTCGCGTTCGTCTGTCGTGCAGCTCATTACGGACTCGCGCGCGAGCATTGGCGCGCGTGATCAGCGCTCGCGCGAGACGGGCATCATCGAGGGAAAGAACGACAACACGATCAGGTTCACCACCATGAGGGAGGACGCCATCCTGGCGGTCGGAGACGTTATCGAGACCAGCGGCCTGGGTGGCACCTGCCCGGCGGGGATAGCGGTAGGGGAGATCGTCAAGGTGCGGAAGCGCTCGAGCGGCCTGGCCAGATTCGTGGAAGTCAAGCCTTTCGTCAAGTTTTCCAGGTTAGACAAGGTGTTGATAATTATCGTCCCCGAGCCTGAATCGATAATCCTCAAGGAAGCGCAGTGAGCCGGAACCATCAGATATTTTTGATGGTCGTAGTGGCGTTCGCCTTTGTGCTGCAACTATCCGTGATACCACAGCTCAATCTTTTGAGCGTAGCGCCGGATCTGATACTGGTTGTGGCCGTTGTCGTGGCCGTTCAGGAAGGGCCGATTGCGGGTGCGATCGTTGGCTTTGCCGGCGGAATGCTTCAGGATATAGCGAGCCCGCAGGTCATGGGGATGAGCGCCCTTACCAAGGCTCTTGCCGCGTTCACGGTGGGGATGATGAAGGACTTGTTCATGACCTATTCGATTTTGCTTCCTGTGCTGCTCGTGTTTCTGGCGACAGTCTTTGAGATATTGCTGCACCATGGCGCGCTGATAATTCTTGGGCAGGAGCAGCTACCACCTTTCAAATTGGACGCGGTTTTTGCCGAATCGTTTTTCAACGTTTTTGCCGTGCTGATCGTTTATCCATTTATTCGGCGTTTCAAGTTTTTACAGAAGGATGAGTCTGTCATCTTTGCCAGGCCGAATCGGAGATAACGGGAGGATGGTTGCGTGTACTCACACAATAATCGATCCACACCCGCTGTTGAACGGTCAACTACACGACGGCAACCAGTGATCATGGTGGTGGGCGAATGAGGTTCGTAACAAGGACAAGATTGAAGATCAGGCCGGATGAGACGACATCCCGGCGGTCAGACACTACTGATGAGAACTTGCAGCGCAGGGTCGCAATCCTCGGCCTCGTAATGCTCGTGGCATTCGTGATTTTGTTTACGCGCCTGTGGTTCATGCAGATAGTTTCCGGCAACGAGTATCAAAAGAGAGCGGAGGGCAACCGTATCCGCGAGATATCGGTCGACGCGCCCAGGGGTCGAATACTCGACCGTAACGGGCGGGTTCTGGTCAAGAACCGCGAGACTCTCACAATATCGGTCGTCCCCGCCGAAGTAGGCGAGGAGAAGTCGATCGTTATCGCGAGGCTGTCGCGTCTGCTCGGCATAGGCCAAAAGGAAATACTCTACAAGATCGAAAAGTCGCAAGACCCAAACCGGAGAGCCGTTCTCATCAAGAGCGATGTGGATGAAGAGATATTCGCCTACGTCCATGAGCACCAGCGGGAATTCCCCGGCGTAGACGCCGCGGCCAGGCCGGTTCGTGAGTACCCGCGCCGGGACCTCGCCGCTCACGTCATCGGTTACCTCGGAGAGATAAACCCGGAAACGCTCAAGGAGAAAAATAAGAAAGGTTATCGGGCGGGAGACGAGATCGGCCTGTCCGGGGTAGAGTCGACCTATGACGAGGATCTTCGCGGCAAGGTCGGCAAATACAGGATCGAGGTGGATGCCGGCGGAAACTTTAAACGTGAAATATCGCGCGTCGAAGCGAGAGCCGGTTTGAACATGCGAACGACTATCGACCAGGACATTCAGACGCTGATCGAGTCCGCGCTCGAGAGTGGAGTCAAGGCATCGCGGACGAGGCAGAATCCTGAGGGTCCTGGCAAGTACCAGGCGACCGGCGCGTCAGCAGTGGTGATGGATCCAAAGACCGGCGAGATTGTCGCTATGGCCAGCTACCCGACTTTCGATCTGAACGACTTCACCGGCGGAATAGACGAGAAGACCTGGAAGGCGCTCAACGATCCCAAAAACATGTATCCTCTAAACAACCGGGCGATCATGAGCGAGTTGCCACCGGGTTCGGTTTTCAAGGTAGTAACGGCGATTTCCGCGATGGATCAGAAGATGTTTCAGATACGCTCTCCCTTTAACTGCGTCAACGTGTTCACGAAGGGGCCTTTCAAGGAGTACCCCAAGTACTGCTGGAGTACGCACAATCACGTCGACCTCTTTAGCGGGATCGTGCAGTCTTGCGACATTGTTTTCTACGAGATCGGCTACGCGTTTTACGAGCGGCAGTTGCAGGCGCAGGGCAAGCCGCTCTGGGAGTGCGCTCGCGACTTTCATCTTGGCAGGCGTACCGGCGTTGATCTTACAAGTGAGATGAACGGGCGTATACCGAGTCCTGAGTGGAAGAAGGAGTTCAATAAGAACAACAAGGGCGATCAGGTCTGGTACCCCGGGGACACGGTAAACATGGCCATTGGTCAGGGCGATATCCTTACCACACCTTTGCAAATCGCGTACCTGTACGCGGGAATTGCCAACGGCGGCAAGTTTATCAGGCCGCATGTGGTGAAATCTTTCGAGGACGAGGATGGCAAGGTGGTCAAGAAAACCGGGATAGAGACGGTAGCGGAGATGTCGCTCGATCCGCAAATAGTAGCCGACGTGACGCAGGCTCTTACTGGAGTTGTTCGGGGCAAGGGAACCGCGGCGGCTACCTTTGAGGGGTTCCCGATCGATTTGATACCGGTGGCCGGCAAGACCGGCACCAGCGAGATAGCGGGCAAGCAACCTACCGCGTGGTTCGCCGGCTTCGCGCCGGCTGGTGATCCGAAGTATGTTGTGACAGTCGCTATCGAGCAGGGAGGTCACGGCGGCGAGAGCGCGGCGCCCGTCGCGCGCCGTATTCTGGAGAGGTTGTTCAACTTGCCGGCGCAAGGTGAGATAAGGTCAAGTCCCGGTGACTAGTGCCAGGCTGGTGAGTTTACGATGATTGGCAAGAGCAGAACGGCCGAGTTCTCTCCCGGTCTCGTAAAGAGTGGCGTCGCCAGGGAGATTGCGAAGCGGCTGCCTCTTCGCAACATAGACAAGCTACTTCTTTTCTCGGCGCTGACGCTGGGCGCATTCGGCGTGCTCATGGTGTTCAGCGCAACCAGAGCGAATGAACCCTCAACCTACTATCTCAAGCGCCAGTTGATGTTCTTCATTCTTGCGCTCGTCGGGATGCTGCTTGCGGCAAGTTTTGATTACCGCAAAGTAATGCCTTACTCGAAAATACTGTACGTGGCGACGCTGGGTCTTCTCATCGTCGTTCTCGCGTTCCCCGCGCGCGGTGGCTCTCACCGCTGGATATCTTTGAGTTTCTTTGATTTTCAACCTTCGGAGATAGCGAAAGTTGTGGTATTGCTGACGCTGGGCACTTTTCTGGCGGACAGGCACATGGAGATATGCTCGAACAAAGAGTTCCTGCAGGCGCTTTCCATAAGCGGAGGGGCGATGTTTTTCATCTTTCTCGAGCCGAATCTCGGGATGACGTTCATGGTCTTCGCAATAACGATTGGAATGCTGCTGGTTGGTGGAGCGAGGTGGAAGCAGATGATGGCTCTCGCCGGAGGCACAGTGGTCGCGGCGTCGGCGGGGATGATCTTCGGGCTGATCAAGGCTTATCAGATGTCCAGATTGCTTGTCTTTATCAAGCCGAACGTTGATCCGTTGCACGCCGGGTACAACCTCATGCAATCAAAGATAGCCATTGGCTCGGGACAACTTATCGGCAAGGGGATATTCCGTGGGACGCAGACTCGTCTCGAGTTTATTCCCGAGCATCATACTGATTTTATTTTCTCGGTGGTGGGAGAGGAGCTTGGCTTCATCGGGAGCGCGATATTGCTGATTCTTTTCGCCATGCTGTTATGGAGGGCGCTCAAGATAGCGATAACCGCGCGCGACCCGTTTGGAACTATTGTGGCGATCGGGATCGTGGTTATGTTCTTTTTCCAAATACTGATCAACGTGGGCATGACGATGGGCATTATGCCCATCACTGGCGTGCCATTACCGTTCATGAGTTACGGTGGCACATCGCTCATTGTGAACTTCACGTGCATCGGTCTGCTTTTGAACATCGGGATGCGAAGGTTCCCTCAGGGAGTCTGACAGACCCGAGAGGCGTCACCCGAGGTGGCGCATAGACAAAAGGAGTATTTTTGAGTCAGGAGCAAGAGTACAGGTCAGGATTCATCGGACTCGTGGGCCGGCCGAACGTGGGTAAGTCGACGTTATTGAACAGGCTCGCCGGGAGGAAGCTCGCGATTACGTCCGACAAGCCTCAGACGACCAGAAATCGCATCCGCGCGGTAGTTACAGGTGACAGGGCTCAACTTGTCTTCGTTGACACGCCCGGTTTTCATAAGCCCCGTGAGGCGCTGGGGGAGAAGCTCAACGCTATGGTTCTCTCCACGTTGCGCGATGTCGACGTCATCGCCTTCATCCTTGACGGCGCTCAGATGATTGGCAAGGGGGATTTGTTCATCGCGCGAGAGCTCGGTCGTGTGGACACGCCCGCGGTGGGCGTCATTAACAAGGTGGATTTACTGGATGAGGAGAAAGTGCTCTCGCAGGTTGAAGTGGCGCGGCATTTGTACTCCTTTGCGCAAGTTGTCGGGGTTTCTTCGAAGCACGGAACAGGGACAGAGGAGCTTGTGAGTCTCTTTGAACGCTTTCTCCCTCCGGGCCCGAAGTACTTTCCGGTGGACATGGTAAGTGACCAGCCAGAGAGAGTGCTGGTCGCCGAGCTTATCAGGGAGAAAGCCCTCGAGCTGACACGGGATGAGGTTCCGCACAGCGTTGCGGTACTGATAGAGAGCGTCAAGCCGCGCGAGAACCGTGATGACCTCATCGATATCGAGGCCGTGATTTATGTCGAGCAGGAGTCGCAGAAGGGCATCATCGTGGGGAAGGGTGGCCGGATGATCAAGGAGATAGGCACGAGGGCGCGTCATGAGATCGAGCCGCTCCTGGGAAACAAAGTATTCCTCGACCTCCGGGTAAAGGTAGAAAAAAACTGGTCGAAGAACCCGGAGTTTATAAAGAGACTCGATTATCAGTAAGACTACCAGGAAGAAGTCGTCATGGAAGAACGCAACAAAGTAATTCTTGACACAGTTTCCGATATGCTTGCGCGCGGAGATCTGGAGCGGGCGGTTCGGACTATCGCCGATCTGCATGCCGCTGACAGCGCTAACGTGCTCACCGGGCTCGTGGCGCAAGACGAGATCGAGATACTCATCACTCTGGATCCCGCCGCCGCCGCCCGTATCCTTCTGGAGATGGAAGAATCTCACCAGGTTGAGGTTGCCGCCCGATTGAGGACAGGGGAGTTGCACGAGTTGCTTGACAGGATGCCTGTAGATGAGGCGGTAGACCTTCTTGGCGACGTTCCCGCGGCCCGAATGGCGCGGTTGTTGAGGTTGTTCGGGCGTCAGGAGGCCTTTGATCTCGAAGAGCTTCTTTCGTACGAGGACGACACGGCGGGTGGTCTCATGACGACCGACTATTTCTCCGTGTCCCCGGACGCGACTGTCGAGGAGACGATTGAGCAACTGCGGCGGGTTTCTCCCGACGTCGAGACGATCTACTACGTGTACGTGGTGTCCGAGGAAGGCTTGCTCGATGGCGTGCTCTCACTTCGTGAGCTTATTGTCTCCGGGCCGGACAGGCGGGTGGGAGACATGATTTCTGAAAATGTAATCACTCTCAAGCCACTGCAGGATCAGGAGGAAGTGGCGGAAATTATCAGCAAGTACGATCTCCTGGCGGCGCCTGTTGTCGATGACAGGAAGAGGATGCTCGGCATTGTCACCGTTGACGACGTGATGGACGTCTTTACCGATGAGGCCGACGAGGACATCATGCGCTTCGCCGGCGCGACAGGGCTCGAGGAGGATGCGGATCCGGGCGGGCTGATGGCTAACTTCTGGCGGCGAACGCCATGGTTCGTAGCAGCCGTAATTATTGAGATGCTGGTGGCCGGAGGCGTTCTCAAGCTTTCCTTCCCACTGTTTGGCAAGTTTGTCGCGCTTGTGTTTTTCATCCCGTTGCTGGTTACCATGGGGGGCAATATCGCGGTGCAATCCTCGACGATAATGGGCCGTTGGCTCTCGACCGGCGCTCCGCTCAAGCGGACGACGTTGCGTCACGTGTCGAGCGAGATGGGCTGGGGTGTCATGGTTGGCCTCCTCACCGGCGGCATCGTAGCGGGAGCGAGCTTCGCGTTTCACCAGGATGCCTGGGTGGGCATTGTGGTGGGGCTGTCGTTAGCGCTTACCGTGATTGCCGCCGCGCTGGTCGGATGCGCATTCCCTGTCACGATGAAAGTTCTCAAGCGTGACCCGGGCGCGATATCGGGACCTCTTATTGGGACAACGATGGATGTGCTGAGCCTTGCTATATACCTCGGGATCGGAAGATTGCTCATATGGTAGAGCTTCCGATGGCGCGAGAGATGGACCCGCTCGCTTCGAGCGCCGCGGCTTCGCGGAAGCGGATCAAGCGCGGCAGGCCCGAGTACAAGGACGAGGGCATTGTGTTGCGGAGTTACAAGCTGGGCGAATCCGACAAGATCCTTCGGGTATTCACAAGGGAGAACGGCAAGCGCTCGGCGGTCGCCAGAGGAGTTCGCAAGACCTCGAGCAGGTTCGGCGCGCGGGTCGAGCCGCTTACGCACACCATGCTGTTTCTGCATCGCGGTCGAAGCATGGATACCGTAAAGCAAGTCGAGATACTGACCTCGTTTGAGGAGTTGCGCGAAGACCTGCGTCTCTTTGTGAGCGCGTCGGAGATGGTCGAGTTGATCGACAGCATCACAACCGAGGACGAGCCCAACCCGCGCCTTTTCGATCTTGCGCTGTTGGGCCTGCGCTTGCTCAAAGAGCGCCCCGCGAAAGCCGGTTTCACACTGGCCTTTTTCGAGTTCAAGGTAATGGGCGCGGAGGGCTTTGAACTGATGGTTGGAGGTTGCGCGTGTTGTGGCGGCGAGCTCGAAAAGGAAGGTTCGTTTTCGCTGCGCCTTGGAGGGTTGATATGCGCGGCATGCAAGTCGGGCCGCTCTATGGACACGGGCAAGCTTGTGAGGATAGACACGAAGAGTGTTGAGTTGATGTTGTGGATGGCTTCACACGGGCTCGGCGAATGGCCGGAGGAGCTAAAGGAGAGGACGTCACAGGAGATGGAGTTGCTGATGGGCAATGTTCTCGAGCACTGGATGGAGAGAGAGTTTCGATCTCACAGGGTTGCCAGGAGCGTGTCGGATGTCCAGGGATACGAATATTGAGGAACGGTGATTAAATGTCAAACACGACAAACGAACTCGTGATACCGCTCAGGATAGCGATAATCATGGACGGCAACGGCCGCTGGGCGACACAACGCGGGATGCCCAGGATCGAGGGGCACAAAGAGGGGGAGAAAGCGGTTGCCGCGACTGTGCTCGCGGGGGCTGAGTTGGGCCTGGAGGCGCTCACCCTTTACGCGTTTTCGACAGAGAACTGGAAGAGGCCGGTTGACGAGGTTCGTTTTCTCATGAACTTCAACAGGGAGCTTCTCGACCGCCGGGTGGCGGAGTTCCACTCGAAGAACATCAAGATAAGGTTCATCGGAAGGCGCGGCGGTCGTGTGCCCCGGTCACTTGCGCGCAAGATGGATTCCTCGGAGAAACTGACGCGCAAGAATACCGGAATGAAGCTCAATATCGCGTTCAACTACGGGGGAAGGGCGGAACTGGTAGATGCGATGCGATTGATAGGCGAGGAGATCGCCGCTGGGAAGATGAAGCCCGGCGCGATAACCGAGAGAACAGTCGCCGCTCGCCTCTACGCCCCGGACATAACAGATTACGACCTGATGATAAGAACCGCCGGCGAGATGAGAATAAGCAACTTTCTCCTGTGGCAGATCGCGTACGCGGAGCTCTACGTAACGCCGGTAACATGGCCGGAGTTCCGCAAAGAGCACCTGCTGGAAGCAATCGCTGAATTCAACCGCAGGACACGCAGGTTCGGCGCTTAACTTTGGGGTCAGTCCCACATGGCCCTCTGTGCCAACATCAGTGAGACACCTGCCGCTGCTCTCGTCCATGCCTGCGCTCCTTTCCTTCCGAGGGGTATCTTACCCCCCTTCCTGGGAGCGTCTTCAAAGGAGGCAAACACTAACACATGGTGATAGGATTTTGTCCGGAATGTTCAGAAACAATCCGAACCACCGCTAAGAAAACAAGGCTTGTTTCTTCGAAGGGAAAACCCTTTCTTCTCTTGTCTCATGGACCACGAGAGGAAGGTCGGTCGCAAACTCCTCTTGGTACCGTTTGATTGCCATCTCAATGTAGGACTCATCGGTCTCAATGCCAATCCAATTTCTGTGATAGCGTTCCGAAATCACCGCTGTCGTTCCGCTGCCCAGAAATGGATCGAGTACGAGATCTCCCTCATTTGAAGAAGCAACCACAATACGTTTAAGCATTTCTTCGGGTTTTTGTGTTGGATGAGCAGCTCTTCCATCTTCTCCATGTAGTCTTTCGCTGCCCTGTACCAAAGGGATTGTCCAAAGATCTCTCATTTGTTTAGTGGACCCATCTTTCTGGCGCTCGGGGTTAATATCTTTCACGTCTTCATAGTTGAAAATCCACTTAGGGCCATTTACCGCACAGACAACATATTCCGTGCTATGCGTGTAGACACGTTTGGTCATGTTTGGCATTGCATTTGGCTTATACCAGGTGATTATGTTGTTTATCTTCATGCTCACTTTTCTAATAGCGAGAATGACATCTGCGACATTGTGATACGTGCAAGAAACATACAGCGAACCATTCTTTTTTAAAACACGATGTGCCTCTGCAATCCACTCGTCGGTAAAAGCTGAATATACCTCGGGAGGCATTTGGTCCCAATCCTCGTTCATCTTGAACCAATCCCCACCCGTTTTGTTGCCTAACCATTGCAGTGTATTTCCTGAAAGATTATATGGGGGATCTGCGTACACAAGGGAAGTGCTTCTGTCCGCTACCTCACTTCTCATAACTTCTATACAATTCCCAAGGTAGATGATGTTGTGCCTCACGCGAAACACTCCGCCCGCCATTGCTCGATTATGTCGGGAATTGTATTTATCCAGTTATACGCGGATTCAGCGTCGTCTTTCAAAGCTATGACTAAGTCCATGAGATACTTAATCTGCTCATGTGTCAGTTTCCTACCATCACCTCGAAGGTCAAGGTAAATCTCAATCAGGTTAATTAACTGAGGTATCGTAAAGGGCACTACGTTTTGCCTTTTTCCTTCATGAAGAGTTCTCAACTGATACAGAAAATGGTCTGCAGTGTCTTCATGGATAACCGGTGCCACAAAAAGCAAATACGAAGATTCAAGGTTGTCTCTTGGTTTCGCGAAGTCACGAAGGTGCCGGATAACCGGATGCCCTTCGTAGTAATATTGGTCTCTTCCCCGAATTGTCGTTACTTCACAAATAGCCTCATAATCCTCGTAATAACATTCGATGTCCGGCATGTTCCCGCCAGCAGTCATTAACGGTTCGCCGTCATCACCAACGGGATAGTTTGGTTTGATTCTCAATGCATCGTCCAGGATGTTCAAAGCAACTGTGGCATATTTCTCCAGGGCTCTTCAATGACCTCTGCGTCTTGTGATTCAAGGATTTGTTGGGATAGCTGCAGTTCTCGTCTGTAAGACCGAAGAAGCTCTATGTAATCTTCCAGCTGTCCTTCTGACATACCGCTTGGATCCTCTTCGGGAGCTTCATCAAAGGAACCCCCGCGATCCGTAATCAGATGTTGGATTACCTTGATATCGTCGACAACAGTCTGCGCAATAGCAGTAAGAGACTCGACATTTATCCACGGAAGACGAGGCAAGTTCATATTGACCATATAGTCTGTATAGGCCTCCACGGAAGGAAAGGCGTCTGCTGAGCCATCAAACTCACTGAGGAGTGGGGTTATTTCCGCTGTTCGTAATGGCTCAAGGTCTACGAAATGGCCCTTTCCGCGTATGTGAAGATACTGGCTCAATCGGAATAATCTGCGTGCGTTATCACCGTAGTCCCGCAGATTGTCGATCTGCGTTCTTATCGCGGATTCATCATTGATGTCGAAATGTGCTGCCACGAAATCGTGTTTGTACTGTTCCTTAAAAGCAGGTTGTTCTCTACCGGGACGGCTTCGCACGGCTTTCCGATATTCGATAAGACGTTGAGCCTGAGACTCGATGTCCTCGTAGTTGATTAGTGTCGCGGTGAACATGTTAAATTCGTCGTTGCTTAGTCCTACAGGTTCATTCCCTTCCTCAGCCCACAACTCATTCACACGCTTGATTAGGTGGAGAGTAACGAGAAAAGGCTTCACGTTAAAACCACGTACTTCCGAAAAATGGGTACTCAAAGGGTTTGGATATTGCCATTTGATAAGAAAGCGGAGAAATACTTTGCTGATGTCGTAGTCCTCAGAAAGGAAGTATTTTCCAAGCTCTGAGATGCGGATAAGCCTCTCGTCGTCAACATAGGCGAGGCCCATCTCAACAAGAGGCGCGAAAGATGTGCGGCCACGCATAGGTGGATCTTCATATCCCTGTCTGTTAAATATCTCGCTCGCTTGTTCCTCCGAAAATGCTACATCGGGGTCTTGGCAGACAGTCTTCTCTTCCTCCGTTAGATTGGTCGGTCGATACTTCTTCTCTTTAATCAACAGGGTCTGAAAACGAACCTGCGATTCCTGGTCGTATTCAACTCCTTCAAGCATCTTGAGCACATGGAGAAAACCTCGGATTCTCTCAGGCGCTCGTATTGTTGTTGAGAAGCTCCACACTTTAGGAGAGGGCATGTTTGGTTACCTCGCAGAAGAATACACGCTCTTTGTTGTCTGAAATACTTGTCTTGCCTGTCGTAAACATACGGTAGTCGCGTTCAAAGATTTCAACGCGGCCTCTGCTTTTGAGAATCTCAATAATCTCAGCGTCGGCTATTCGAGCGTTTGACCGAGGGTCCCCCTTACTTCCCATATTGTTGTACGAGAGCAATATGTACCTTGTTTTTGCTCGGGAGATGAGGTCCGCCATCGCCCTGCTGGCCTCTTTGCAGTTGTATTTGCTCTTTAGGGTGCAACGATCAAACTTTTTCGCTTTCCCATAGACAGCAGGTTTCTCCCAACGAATCACGTTTTCAAGAACGTGGTAAAGGTCGCAGTATTGCCTGGAATTGTAGGGGGGGTCTAGATAGAGAACGTCGCAATCGACTTGTCTTATCAGGGTATTTGCATCCAGATTATAGACCTCATTTCCAATGTTGTTTATGTCTTGGATCTGCGGCATTCTGAGTTCAAGGGGCTTGAAAGAGTCCATCTTTGCCCGATATGCATCATAATGGCCGACGGTGTTGGCTACCTTGTCCATGGCATACAGTAACGATGACAGCAAAACGGCCTTTTCTTTAAAGCTCGTCGTCACTCCCTCAATTGCTTCCCTTATTTCTCCAATCTTTATAGCATTATCAAGACTGAAGAATGCATTGCCGAAATGGCGTGAGACGTAGTTCTCGCCAATAGGTTCGATATCGTTGAGCACGTCAATCATGTCGGCAATTCTTCCCCAGTTGCATTTCTCAGGTGACAGCCACGCATAAAGGGGAACATAATTGCTGAACAGAATATCGTTTGAGAGTATCTTTACGACATTAGAGTTAAACCGTTGGCTAACAGTACCGGTTCCAGCGAAGATATCGCAGAACGAGCAATATGGACCAACCGCTGACTGTAGGACCTCACCTATAAGGTCGAGTACTCCAATCTTGTTTCCGAGATACCTTCGTTGGAAAATCTCGACCGTCTCTTGAACCTCAACGGTGGTTTTGGGCAAACAGTACATTCGATGATCCCCCTGCAAACTATACCGACTTTAGACTGTCTTTTCCTGCTATAAACCCGGTGAAAGCCATCACCTGAGACTGCTGTTCGGGACTGAGGCTCAGAAATAGTTTCAAGAAATCTTGAAGTGACCAGTCGATCTCACGCGCATCCCACGTCTTGCCTTCCTCACCGGTTAAAAGGTAAGCTCCTCGCAAGAATCTGTGGGTGGTCGAATGGCTAATAATCCTTTGGTAGCGGGCTTTCTGGGTCGTTTTTACCTTGCTGTATTTGAACATCAAATAGGGAACCCC
>PHEX01000009.1:0-7020 GCA_002843005.1 Candidatus Anoxymicrobium japonicum
CTCGCTTTGCTGGGGGAAAAGGCATAATGGGGTCAAACCAAAATATGCGGGAAGAGGGGGCGCTCGGGGTGTCTTCTTCGCCCTCCGCTCGCGGACTCGGACGTCGGTCGAAGAAAACACCCCTCGCTTTGCTGGGGGGAAGGGGAGAAGACCCCTGATCTGATTAGGAGAGGAAAAAATGATCCGAGACAGGTTGGTTCAAGCGGAATATAAGACCATCGGAGATATCGCCGGCCCTCTGGTGTTTGTAAGAAAAGTACGAGGGGTTTTGTTTGGGGAGATGGCCGAGATAAAGCTGGCTGATGGCACTGTGCGCAAAGGCCAGGTCATCGAGCTCAACGGGGATCTTGCCATTGTGCAGGTATTCGGGACGACGCACGGCATGGACGTGCGGAACTGCACTGTCCGTTTTCAGGGGGAAGTCATCAAGCTCGGCGTTTCGGTTGGGATGCTGGGAAGGATCCTTAACGGCCTGGGCGAGCCTATCGACGGGGGCGGCAGGATTTTCCCCGAGCAAGAGATCGAGGTAGGTGGCGCGCCTATCAATCCATATACGCGCGACAATCCCAGGGACTTCATCCAGACGGGAATCAGCGCTATCGATGGCCTGAACACCCTGGTGCGCGGACAGAAGCTCCCGATTTTCGGTGGTTCCGGCCTGCCGGGCAACGAGGTCGCGGCCCAGATAGTCAAGAACGCCACTGTCAAGAGCGGCGAGGAGTTCGCCATCGTGTTTGGCGCTATGGGCATCACACGCCGCGAGGCCTCGTTCTTCCAGCGCTCTTTCGCCGAGACGGGCGCGCTGGAGAGGGTTTGCTTCTTCATGAACCTCGCTGAAGATCCGACGGTGGAGCGCATCATCACCCCGAGATGCGCGCTCACGACAGCCGAATTTCTCGCGTTCGAGTACGACATGCAGGTTCTCGTTATTCTGACTGACATGACTAACTACTGCGAGGCGCTACGGGAGATCTCCGCCGCCCGCGAAGAGGTGCCGGGCAGACGTGGTTACCCGGGCTACATGTATACCGACCTTGCGAGCATTTATGAGAGGGCGGGAAGGATCAAGGGCAAGAAGGGCTCCATTACTCAGGTGCCTATTCTGACTATGCCTGACGACGACATCACGCATCCGATAGCCGACCTCACCGGTTACATCACCGAGGGGCAGATCGTCCTCTCGAGAGACCTGCACCGCAAGGGCGTGTTCCCCCCGATTGAAGTTCTGCCGTGCCTGTCTCGCCTCATGAACCAGGGAATTGGAGATGGAAAGACGAGGGGCGATCACAGGGGGGTCGCGGATCAGTTGTACGCGTTTTATGCCGAGGGCACAGACCTTCGCAGACTGGTGGCTATCATCGGGGAAGAGGCGCTATCCGAGAACGACAGGCTCTACCTCAAGTTCGCGGACGAGTTCGAGGATCAGTTCATCAACCAGAGCGACGAGAACCGCGACATCGAGGAGACATTGGAAATCGGCTGGAACCTCCTGTCGATGCTGCCAGCGACCGAACTCAAGAGGCTCAAGCTCGAGTACATCGAGCAGTATTACCCGGGCGATGCAAAAAAAGAGCCCGACTCCATAACGCAAAAAGGGGTCTGACCCCTTTTTGCATTGAGGAAGGCAGATGGCTGAAAAAGTAAACCCGACCAGAAGTGAACTGCTGTATCGAAGGCAGCAGATCAAGCTTGCCGAGCAGGGAATGGATCTTCTCAAAAAAAAGCGCGACGCGCTCCTGCGTGAGTTTCTGCCTATTATCGATGAGACCATGAAGCTGTCACTGCGGCTCGAGCGCGCGACGGCGGACGCTCAGCAGTCGCTTGCGCTTACCCAGGCTATTGAGGGAAAGACTGTAGTCAAGTCGGTGTCTTTTGCGACCAAGGGCGAAGTGCTGGTTGATATTTTTGGAACTCACGTCATGGGGGTTCCGATTCCCGTAATCCGAAAGTCTGAGACCGCTGTCAAGACGGAGTTGGGGCGCGGATACTCGATCACCGGCGTGGGCGCCCGAATCGACTCGACCGCCGGCAAGTTCGAGGAGATCATTGATGTCATGATCCAGAGCGCGGATATCGAGACCAGGTTGCGGCGACTCGGCGAAGAACTCCAGAAGACAAACCGCCGTGTCAACGCTCTGGAGAGCTTTGTCATCCCCGAGCTCCAGGCGCAGGTCAAGTTCATCTTCAGCGCGCTCGACGAACGCGCCCGCGAGGATCACTTCCGTCTCAAGAAGGTAAAAAAGAAAATCATCGAGCGTCAGACGGCGAATAGGGGTCTGGCAACGTCTACCGCGTAGCGGTAGACGGTGCCTGACCCCTGACCCAAAACGCATAATTTGGTTTGACCCCATTATGCGTTTTTACGGAAGGTTCTGTTTTGGAGAAGTTCGTCATAGAAGGCGGGCGACGGCTCGAAGGCTCGATCGGGGTCGGTGGCGCTAAGAACTCGGCGCTCAAGCTGATGGCCGCCTCGATAATGGCTGAGAGCGCTTCGCGCATCTATAACGTGCCTGACATCGCCGACGTCCATGTCATGGGCGAGGTGCTCCGCAACATCGGACTCGGCGTTGCCTTCGCGGATGGCGTCCTGGAGATATCCCCGGCGACGGCGCCTAACCTCGAAGCGCCATATCACCTGGTGCGGCTTCTGCGCGCGGCGGTTGACGTTCTGGGGCCTCTGCTTGCCAGGCACGGTCGCGCTCGCGTGGCTATGCCCGGCGGGTGCAATATCGGCGCCCGCCAGATCGACATGCACTTCAAGGGCTTGACGCAGTTGGGCGCGCGCCTCGGCGTGTCACACGGTTACGTGGAAGGCGAGGCTGAGCGATTGAAGGGGACGCGTGTTCGCCTGGATTTCGCGAGTGTCGGGGCGACCGAGAATATCTTGATGGCGGCGTGTCTCGCCGATGGCCGCACCGTTATCGAGAACGCCGCGCGCGAGCCCGAGATTGTTGACCTTGCGCGTTTCCTCACAGGCATGGGCGCGCGCATAGAGGGCGCCGGCGACTTGACTATTCTGGTCGACGGTGTTGACTCCCTCCAGGGAACCGAGCACCACGTCATCGGGGACAGGATCGAAGCGGGGACGTTCCTGATCGCGGGAGCGGTGACCGGAGGCGATGTCACTGTGACCGGCGCGGAACCCTCACACCTGGGCATTGTGCTGGAAAAGATGCGCGAGGCGGGTTGTCTGGTGGATTTGTCAGGCAAAGAGATGAGGGTAAGCGTCCCGGGCGACATCACCGCTATTGAAATATCCACATTGACCTATCCCGGCTTTCCGACAGATCTCCAACCCCAGATGCTTGCCCTGCTCTCGACCGCCGTGGGCACATCTTTCATCACTGAAAACATATTTGAAAACCGTTTCATGGTGGTGGACGAGTTCAACCGGTTAGGCGCCGACATAAAAATCAGGGAACACCACGCGATAGTAACAGGTGTCGAGCGGTTGAGCGGGGCCCCTGTCGTATCCACAGACCTTCGCGCCGGCGCCGGCCTGGTGCTGGGCGGGCTGATGGCGGACGGCGTCACGGAGGTCTGCGACATTCAGTATATCGATCGCGGCTACGAGTCCTTCGAGCGCAAGCTGGTTTTCCTTGGCGCGAAGATACAGCGCGTGCCCTCCGGGGAGTGAGCTTTAGTGCCCCATCCCATAATTTTCCGCGTTCTGGTCGGACTCACGGTAGTCCTGGTTCTTGTCTCCCTCATTGGCGGGTACGCGACGGCCGCGCCTCCGCCCGGCGGCAAGGTGGTTGTCCTTGTCATCGACAGGATAGGCGCCGCGGATATCACTTTAGAGACAACCCCTTTCCTGGATGCACTTGCTTCTGAGTGGTCATCCGCGCTCATGACAACTCACACCGCGGAGCGCGAGACGGGCAATGAGCCGGACGTGGGGGCGGAGTATGTATCGCTGGGGGCGGGAGTTCGTTCGCGAGGATCACGGATCGCCGGACTCTCGTTCGACGCCGGAGAACTCCTGGCAGGGGGCGCTCTCGCCGCCAGCCGTTATTTCAAGGAGAGAACAGGCGCCGACGCGCCGGATGGCGCCGTCGTATGCCCTGGCATTTCCAGCGTGATAAGAAACAATGAGGATGCCGGCAACGCTGAGAACGTCGGCCTTCTCTCGTCAACGCTCGCAGCAGGAGGGAAACGCGTTTCGGTCGCTGGAAACGCCGACGCGGGTCGGAGCGTGACAAGACTGGCCCCAATGATCGCCTGCAACGATCAGGGAATCGTGCCACGGGGTCGCGTCGAAGGCTTCATGACCACCTCCATGCCTGTGCGTGGTGGATATGAAACAGACATGGCACACCTCATGGCGGTGTCAGAGAAACTGCTTGAAAATTCAGATGTCCTTGTCATCGACACTGGCGACACGGGCCGCCTCGATCGGATGAGCGCCAACATGGATCCTGATGTTCTCGCGCGCGCCAGACGCGCCGCGCTTTCCAGGGCGGACATGTTCGCGCGGGGCTTCGCGGGTTTGATAGACATGAACAGCTCCTTGCTTTTAGTCGTTTCCCCCGGCGCGACGAGGGAAGCCAGGTTGAACGGCGACTATGCGACACCTTTCATTGCCTCAGGGAAAGGTTTTCGAAAAGGGTTGCTCAAATCCAGTGGCACGGCGAGGCCGGGAATAGTGAACAACACCGACTTCCTGCCGACGATCCTCGACTTTTTCGGGATCGGCGCTCCGTCAAAGGTGATCGGCGCGGTGATGAAGACCGCCGAAAAGGCGCCGGCCGGAAAGACCAACCTCGCTTATATTCAGAATCTCGACAGGCAATTTGGCGTTACCAGAAAGGCCCGCTGGTTTGTGATACCGGGGTTTCTGATCGGCATGACGCTGTTCTTTCTGTTGGGCCTGTTCTACCTGCTTTTCCCGGGCGGCGCCAGGTGGGACGAACCGCTTGCGCGATTCCTGAAACCGGCGTCTGTCGTCGTCGCGGCGGCACCTCTCTCGTTCCTTCTCATCTCGGCTTTTTCATATAACAGCGCGCTTTTCGCGATTATCTTCTGCGCGCTCTACGCGCTGGCCGCGGGTCTCGGCGCGTATTTTCTCACGCGCAAGAACGAACGGCTGGATCCTGTCACGCTAGTATGTCTCTTCTCCGCCTCGGTGATGGTTGTGGATCTTTTCTTTGGCGGCGGGTTCTTCGTCTTTCCGCTTCTGGGCTCCAGCTCGCTCGATGGGATGAGGTTTTTTGGCATGAACAACGCGGCGTGCGGGATGATGATCGCCTACGCCCTCTGGGGCATAGCCGGTCTTGCGGGCGACGTGATCAAAAACTCCCGACGGACGCGCTTAGCCGTCCTCGCAGGGCTCGCAACCGTCTCTTTTGTTGTCGGGAACGGTAGGCTCGGGGCCAACCTGGGAGGGTTCATCGCCGCCGCCGCGACCGCGCTGATTTTCTTTTTTGCCGTTTCACCTTCCGGTTTCAAAGGCTGGCGAGTTCCCGCTGTCGCGCTCGGCACTCTGGCGGCGACATCCACCATGGTTCTCGTTGACGCCCTTTTCATCCATACGCACGCGGGTCATGCCATCGCGGGTGGAACCAGAAGAGTCTTTCCGATGGTGAACCGCAAGGTATTCATCCTGTTCAGTCAGATAGATAGCGTTCTCTACCCAGCGCTTTTGCTGGTAGTTCTCATGGTCGCGCTCTCTCTATGGATGAAGCGACCGTCCTCGATCTGGCAGGAGCGCTGGAAGAGCGACACCGCGTGGACCGGCGCGCTCTTCGCCATCGCGACAGGCAGCGTGGTCGCGCTCCTGTTCAACGATACTGGGCTCGCCATGATGGGGACGATGGTGATGATCACCGCACCGGTGGCGATATATCACCTTGTGCGAACTACTCCTGCTTGCTGAACTGCCAGATGGCGATGAAGAGCATAACGACACTGAACCCGATGACCACCAGGAGATCCAGCCACAGGGGGTATCTTTGAGCCTGAAGCTTCATTTGCGTGGAACCGGCGGAAAGCGCGCTCTTGAGCTGAGGCGTCATCTGCGCCAGCGCCTTCTGTGGGATTTTACTTAAGACGCTCGGCGCGGCGCCGGTCACGTTTGTGCCACGCAAAGCCACGCCACGGAGCATGTCCACCCCGTACGACAACGGATTTATCTTTGTCAGCAAGTTCATCCACCACGGCAGCCCCTGCAACGGAAACATCGCGCCCGAGAGGAAGAAGAGCGGCATCAGCAGGAAGTTCATGATTATCGGGAACCCCTCCATCGATTTCATGTTTGAGGCTACCGCGACGCCGAGCGAAGTCAACCCGATCGCCAGCAGCAACGTCAGGGGTATCAGGGCAAGTCCTTTCCATAACGTGTCGAGGTTGAATCCGTACATGAACGGAAAGAACATGAGAATAAGCAGGATTATGCCCTGTATCATCGCTTGGCTGGCGCCGCCGATGATCTTGCCGAAGGCAATGCTCGAGTGTGGCACAGGCGAGACGAGTATCTCTTTCAAGAAACCGAACTCCCTGTCCCACAGGATTGAGATAGCGGAGAACACTGACGTGAAAAGTATTGTCATTCCGAGGATGCCCGGGAACATGAATTTGACATACTTCGCGTGGCCCCCGCCGAAGATATTGAACGCGGCCTGCAGGCCCGTGCCGAGAAGAAACAGGTAAATCAGCGGCTGGACGAAGGCGCCAATTCTTCGTGGCGTGTCCCTCCAGAATCGTTTGAGATCGCGGAGCCACACGATGTACAGGCCCGTGAACGCGCGCCCGGCGCCGGCGCGGAGCGGGCGACCCTCGATCTCTGATTGTGCCTGGCCTTTCGTCGCTTGCTTCACGCGGTTATCTCCTGACTCCGGGCATCATCATCCGCAAATTGGCGATGTTGTTTTTGGCGCCTTCTTCTCGTATCTCCTTGCCGGTGAGCTGGAGGAACACGTCATCAGCAGATGGGCCTGGAGCGCTTCCTGGGGACGATTTCGGCGACTATCTTCCTGTCATCCTGGTATACCTTCGCCACCCTGTGCCCCTTCAGTCCAAGGG
>PHEX01000009.1:7034-46475 GCA_002843005.1 Candidatus Anoxymicrobium japonicum
GGTCGCTGATACAACAACCGGAATATAGGGGGAGAATGCCGTTATGGCAAGGTTTGTTGGGGTTCAGTCACCCACCGATTTGTGTGAGGACCCAAAAAAGAATCGCTTTTCAAATACGATGATTGACGGGTGTGGCGCTTTCGGTCTATCGTGAATTCAGGCGCACAGCATGAGTCCGTTAAAAGGATGCGCTTACTTGAAACAGTGTCCGGACTGCGCCGCGAGGAACCAGGAGACGAACCTCTTCTGTCCAATATGCGGCTATAGCTTCATCGATGATCCCGCCGGTGACGACAGGGCGCGAGACCATGAAAAAAACCGCGCGCGCTTTGTCGCGGGGATCGAGAACTCGAAGCTACCCATAATAGTGACGGTTGTCATTGTCGTGGCGCTCGGGTTGGGCGCGGGGATCACGAGCTATGTCGCATGCAGGCAGATCGAGCGCAACGCCATGTTGCCGGTCAAGAGCGGCACTTTGTGGAACTGCTCGAAGTGCGGCAGAATCTACAAGAACAGAGTAAGGGTTCTGGACGTCAAGAAGTCCGAGCGCGACAACTACTTCGTGGAGACCGCCATGGGTCTCTGTGACACGTGCAAGTACGGGGAGCTTGTCGGAAGATACCAGAACTTGCTCGAATACTTTTTTCATAAAGGGTACTTTGGCGGCTTCACAATAGACATAGCCGAACCGGCGGCGGCCTTCATGAACAGTCACCAGGAACTTTTTCCAACTACTGAAAAAGATCGAATCGCGGAATACGCTTCACCCACCGACCCCGCGCTCATCGAGCGCGACTACGCGGAGTACGTTGGAAAACCGGTGTTCCTGACAGGAAAAGCGCTGGCTGTCGAGATTGTGAACACGCCCTCCGGCGGCAACGCCACGTTTGTCAGGCTCCAGCCGACCTGGGAAAACAAAGCGCTGGACATGACGTTTTTCGTTGTTTATCAGGGACGGTCGCCGGTAGCAAAAGGCGACACGATTCGCTGTTGCCTGTTGCCGGTGGACCTCATTGCCTACCGCTCAAAAAGTGAAAACGTAAGAATAGTTTTGAGCATCGCAATACACATGGCCCGCTGACGCGAAAACGCATAATGGGGTCAAACCAAATTATGCGTTTTTAGCCCGCTGACATTACTTCCTCGAGAACTTCCTCGAGGATCTCAACGCCCTTTTGCCATGAGAACTGTTCCACCATGATCTCACGCGCCCGAGCGGCGATCCGGTCTCGAAGGGCGACATCCTTTAAGAGCCTGATCGTTTCCGAGGCAAGGCCGGCCGGTGTTTCCGCCAGAAGGATGTTCTCGCCGCTGGAGGCGGGAAACCCCTCGGCGCCGAGAGCGGTTGACACCACGGGCACACCGCTTGCCATCGCTTCCAGCACCTTTCCCCGGAAGCCGCCTCCTGTTCGAACAGGGCAGACGAAGACGTCTGACTCGTGGAAGTGCGGCTTTACGTCCGCCACCTCGCCGGTGATGACGATCGACGGATCCCGCTTCGCGAGCTCGAGCATGTCAGGCGTCGGGCCACGGCCGACCACCAGGAACCGGGCGTTGGGGACATCCTGTTTGACGAGCGGCCACGCGTTCTCGGCAAAAAAGACCATCGCGTCACGGTTTGGGTCGTGCGGGAAGTTGCCAAGAAACATTACCGTCGGCGGGTGGTCGACGCGGTCCGCAGCCGGGCGGAATCCGTCCACGTCCACTCCGTGCGGAACCACTGAGATGTCCAGGTCGCCACGGATGGCGAGGAGCTCGTCCTTGCCCTCGGGGGTCAACGCCAGCACTTTGTCGGCATCCGCGTACATATCGGACTCGAACCGCTTCAAGCCCTTGAGCTGCATAAGCGCTCGCCCGCCTTCGACGCTGAAGCCGTGCATCTCGAGGGCTTTTTTTCTGGCGAGGTAGTAGCACTCGTGAACCGACATTACCCGTTTCATGCGGGCGAGGTCGGGGTTTTTGTAGAGATACTGCGCGACCATGGAGTACTCGGAGATGACCACGTCGTAGGAGAAAGAGCGGGTCATTATCCCGATCTCTTCGTACATGCGCGGTGAGTAGTTGAGCATGAAGTAAGGCGGGACAGGGCCCGCCAGCCAGTCGCGAGACCGCTTTAGCGCGCCTCGGGCACTGAGGCCGGGAATCAGGCGGAGCTCATGAGTGTACATTTCGAGCGAGTCGATCTGCTCGGGCGTTGGTTCATGAGGCGCGAAAGCTATGCAGGAGACAGTATGGTTTGCCGACAGATATTTGACCCGGTTGTAGATGATTATCGGGCCGCCAATTACCTGACTATGAGGGAACTCTTTCACCACAAAGAGAATATTCATCTGTGCAGTATAACAAATCACGGTTGTCACAAGAATTTGTTGGAACCGGGGCAACATCTACCGCGCAGCGGTAGACGGAAAGGTAGACGGTGCCTGACCCCTAATGTATGATAATGAATGTGATGGATTTAAGATTGAAAAGGACGATACTTTGTTCGGGGTTGGTGGCGCTCGTCGTTGTGGCGGCGTTGCTTCTCGTGACCGGAACCGCGCGCGCCGCGGGCGCCGGCCAGCCGGTCGTTGAACTGCAGCAGAACGCTACAAGCGATATTACTTACCCAAGTCAGTTCACAACCACCAAGATAACGGGAACCAACAACCTGACCTTGCAGGAGTACAAGTTCCAGCGCCAGCGCGAGGGGAAGTGGTTCTCTTACGCTATGGGCAACCTGATGCCGTCCTCCACCTACTCTGTGGAACTCAGCTTTGTCGAGCACGACTTTTCCGCCAGCGGCAAGCGTCTCTTCAACGTGTATGTGCAGGGCGGAAAGGCGCTCTCGAAGATCGACCTTTACGCGGTGGCCGGCAAGAACAAGGCGTATCAGAAAACTGTTGTCGCGACCACCGATTCCTCGGGCGTGCTTACCGTTTGCTTGCGTTCCAACGAGTCCGGCTGCAAGGATTACGCGACCATCAGCACCGTCCGCCTGTACAAGGGAGTCGCCAACGTCCTCGAGGTCAACGCGTCCACCAGCAGGCTCAACATGACTCCGCCGGCGCGTTTCAGCGGCTCGGGCAGTCAGGACGTCTTTGAGGCTATCCTTGGACGCCTCGGGGCGAGGTTCAGCCTGAATCTGGCGCCCCAGAGGCTCGCCGCCCGCTTTTCGTCGTTAGGGGACGGAACCGGCGACCTTCACGACCTAGTTTTAGCTCTCTCTAACGGAGGCGTCACCAGGGGCCTGCCGTTCACGGATCGGTACCCCGCCTGGGAGACTATGGTCCAGTCGCAAACCATGACTTCTCAAAGTTACAAGTGTTCGTCCACCGCGTTGCCATTCGAGGTGACCACCACGTTCAGGGCGCCTTTTTACCCTGGGAACGAGAAGGTCAGTGGCGCTCCATTTTTCTATGTGGACGTCACGGTCAAGAACAACGGCGCGGCTGCCGCTTCGCCAACGTTCGTTTTCGCGAGGCCACAGAAGCGCAACTTCGCGTCCAGCGCGATCACTCCGTTGTCAACCGCGACGGAAGAGGGGATTTCAAGCACGACGAGCTACAACTACTACGACGAGAGCTCTAACCCGTTCAAGGCCAGGACAGCCATCGAAACGCTCGCGGTTCCGTCCGGGGAGGCGGGGGACGTCGATTTCCGTGGAGACGCCGAGGCGGAGTTCGCGGACTTCACCGCCGACAGGCTGTGGGGATACGTCTCGCCCGCCGGTTACCCGAAGACGTACAGCGACTACAAACAGCCGATCTACAGCTTTTATCCACGTGGCTATTTGGGGGCCGTCTGGTCCATAACGGCTCTCGCGCCCGGCGCGTCGGTCACCAGGCATTTCATCCTGGCGGGGTACGTCAACGAGCATATCTTGACGGTCGCCAACAGTTCTTATACGGATCAGACGTTCCGGTTCAGGTACCGAACGCAGTTCGCGAACGTCGGTGACGTTGTGAATTATGCCGTGAACGAAAGAAATGCTGGCGACGCTATCGAGGACAAGTCGAACTTCTTTGATTCCACCATTTCGTCGGACTCGTACCTCACCCTCCCGACCGCATGCCGCGATCCCGTAAGGAACCTTATGGCGTGTGGCTTCCAGAGCTTTATCATCAACACGTGGTGGATGCGCTCGGAGTCCGGCCGTGACTGGTTCAGCGTCTGGGAGGGCTCGAGCTGCAGGTTTCACAGCACTATCGATGTGGAGTACAACAACGCCTGGTTCTATTTCTACTACTGGCCCTCCCTCTTGAAAACCATCATGAGCGAGTGGGTGCTGTACCAGCAAACGTGCCCACAGGGGACATACCTGTCGCACGACATGGGCATCGGATATGTCGCGACCGGACAGGTTTATCCGTTGGACATGCCCGTGGAAGAGAACGCGAACTTCATATTGCTCCTCTATAAGTACTGGAAGACGACTGGCGACCAGGCGTTTGTGCAGCAGCAGTTTCCCACGATCCGCAAGCTGGTGGACTTCATCGTGAAATGCGACAGCAACAACAACGGCCTTCCGGACCTGCATACGCAAAACACCGTGGATCAGGGCTCGCCCGCGATCCAGTGGGGCAAAGATTCTGTTTATCTGGGCGTGAAGTGCATGGGCGCGTTTCAGGCCGCGCGCGAGATGGCCTCGAGCCTTTCAACACCCGACCTCACTTACGCCTCGAAGTGTCGCGGCCAGGTGGAGTCCATCAACCAGACGCTCGAGTACGACATGTGGCGCTCGGATCACTTCGCGGTCTGCAGTGACCAGGATGTGACGCCCGAGGACAGGGACGCTTACAGTATCTATTCCGCCAATGGGCTGCTGTACCTGCTCGGCGGCACGCGCTCGGCAGGGGTGACGTCGGGCAATATCGACAAGTTCGCCGCTGACGTGGCCAACTCGACGGAAAAAACACTTAAGACATACGGTTGCCCGCACTCGACATACGACCAGTACAACGCGTGGGTCTCGCAAAATCTGTGGCGGGATCAGGTTGCCTGCCAGCTTGGCGTGAACCTGCACAATGACAACCCGCTCGCCCTGTCGACCCGTTACTGGAGCCTCGAGAAGTACTTCGCAAAGAACCTGAACGGGACGTTCTGGGACGTGGTGGTGTATCCGGGCGGCAAGGGAGCGTCCGGCGCGTCGGCAACGGACGTGCCGTGGCGCGCTGCTGGACGCGGTGGCGGGGCTTACACTCGACGCGCCCGCGGGAGCGCTTTACTACCAGCAGACGACCGGCCCGCTTCGTGTGCCGGTTTTCTCGAGGGCGGACTGGGACAACGCCACGCCGGCGTCGCGTGTGCCAACCATGTATTTCCCAAACGCAACCGCCGCGCCCGTTATCACCAACAGATCGCTGCTTCCGGCGAAGGTCGCCGTCAGAGGGATGAAGAATATAACGGGAATGAGCGCGGGCAGCCACGCGCTGAGCCCGAACTCGGACGGGGTGAACGACACGGTTGCGGTCTCTTACACGCTGCCGGTGTCATCAAAAGTTACAGCTTCTATCTGGGCGGGGTCTCTTCTTGTGAAGTCGTATCCCAAGACGAGCCTGTCGGCCGGCGGGCACAGCTTCTCCTGGGACGGCAAGGACTCAAGTGGCCAGCCGGTTGGGGACGGCACGTACACGGCAAAAGTGGACGCGCGATCGAACAGCGTGGCGTACGAGGTTAGACCCGTGTCCACGCCGATCTACGTGAACAGGTCGATCCCCGATCTCTCGAAGACGTGGTACCTGGCCGAAGGCTTTACCGGACACAACGAGACGGGCGGCGAATTCGAGATGTACGTCCTTATTCAGAATCCCAACGCCGTGGCCGCCAACGTGACCGTGACCTTCATGATGCCCGGTGGGCAGACGCTGGTGCGCAGCTACGCGATCGCGGCGAACAGCCGGTTCACGATCACCGTGGACGACCTGCTCCCGGATGCGGAAGTTAGCGCGTTCGTCAGCGCGGATGTGCCGATCGGCGTGGAGCGCGCCATGTACTTCAGCGGGAGGAAGGCGGGACACGCCTCCATCGGCGTCTCGCAACCATCGAAGACATGGTATCTGGCGGAAGGGTACACAGCGGACGGTTTCGACGAGTACGTGCTAATCGGAAATCCGGGAGACGCCGTCGCCAACATCACCGCCACGTTCATGACCCCCGGCGCGGGCAACAAAATCAAGAAGTACACGGTCGGCGCCCACTCGAGGTTCACCATCCACGTGGACGACATCATTCCCGCGCAATCAATCTCGACACAGGTGGATAGCTCCGAGCCCGTGGTGGTCGAGCGCGCGCAATATCTCAACAACATGACCGCGGGTACGAGTTCCATCGGAGCGTGCTCCCTTTCGAGGACGTGGTACCTGGCCGAGGGTTATACCGACCAGGGCTTCGAGGAGTACGTGCTCATACAAAACCCGCAGTCCACCAGCAACAACGTCACGGTCACGTTCATGGAGCAAACGGGACAAAACATGGTCAGGCAGTTCCAGCTTCCGCCAAAGTGCAGGTTCACGATAGGGGTTGACGATTACCTGCCCAAAAGCGAGGTGTCGGTCAAGGTTCGCGCCCAGAGCCCCGTCTTGGTCGAGCGCGCTATGTACTGGAACAACCGTAGCGACGGCCACGACTGTATTGGGACCCCGACCCCGGATAGCGCCTGGTACTTGCCTGAGGGGTACACCGCCCAGGGGTTCGAGACGTGGATACTCGTGCAAAATCCTGGGGATGAGGACAGGAAGATCAACGTGACTTACATGGCGCCGGGCGGCGCAAACACCACGAAGGCTTACACGGTGGCGCCGCGCAGCCGTTTTACGATTTCGATGGACGAGACGCTGCCCGCCTCGGAGGCCAGTGCCAGGGTGACCACGGACGGCCCGATAATCGTCGAGCGCGCCATCTACTTCAACGACAGAAGCGGCGGAACAGACTCGCTAGGCATCCGTGGAGGATCAGGCATTCCTTAACTTTTGTAAACGCAACAGGAGGGGCCTGACCCCCTGTGTTGCGTTTTTGTTTTGCCAGGAAAGCAACATCGATCTGCCGCAACAGGAGGGGCCTGACCCCCTGTGTTGCGTTTACCAAAAGTAAAGGATTGTTGCTGTCGATTAGAGAAATATTCGATAAATTAATATAGTCCTTTTGCCAGGGAGCCGGAATTACAAATCGGGTTATGCCTGGTTTTTTTGTCTGGAGGATGATGAGAGCGCGAATTGATGGAAAGATGATAAAGGCAGTGGCGGCAGCGGCCATCGTCCTTGCGATGGCGTGCCCGGTTTCGCGCGCGGGGCAGCAGGCGCCTACGGGAAGAGGGCTTGCCCTAATGTGCATCGACCCGGGGCACGGCGGTGACGACTCCGGCGCCGCCTACAACGATGTCAAGGAAAAAGATGTCAACTTGAACATTGCTCTGCGCGCGAAGCCGCTCATAGAGGCTATGGGCTATCAAGTTCTCATGACGAGGAGCACGGACAAAACCGTATCTCTCCAGGAGCGTTGCGACATAGCCAATAACGCCGGCGCTTTGATTTTCGTGTCGATACACAACAACGCGTATCTGACAACTTCCGAGGGCACCGAGACCTACTGCTACTACGATTCAGAGGAAGGACGGCGCCTCGCGACTTTCGTTCACCAGGAGGTCGTGAAGAGAATCAAGCTCGAAGACCGCGGGGTCAAGGAGGCCGGTTTTTACGTCCTCAAGAATACGGATATGACTTCGGCGCTCGTCGAGGGCGCTTTTCTGACCAACCCGGCGGAGGCAAAGCTCCTGAAGGATCCGAAGTTCAGGCAGAAGATCGCCGAAGGGATCGCGGCGGGTATCAACGACTATCTGTTGGATCCCGGGCGTTTTGACGAGTACATCCTCATGATGAACCCGGACTCTGAGAAAACCGCCGAGATTAAAATCGATTACATGAACACGGGCGGGCACAAGAATACCCGCGCCATAACGGTTCCACCGCTGTCCAGGTACACCGTGCACGTTGACGAGTCTGAGCCAAACATGGATCTCTCTGCGTTTATCTCGAGCGCCAACGGCGTGCCAATCATCGCCGAGCGCGCCATGTATTTTAACTTTGCTGGTTGCAGAGGAGGGCACGACTCTCCAGGGGTGACGGCACCCTCTAGCGAGTGGCACCTCGCGGAGGGCTCGACTGCCTGGGGCTTTGACACGTATGTCTTGATACAGAACCCGGGTGGCGCGCAGAATTCTGTGACGGTGCGATTCATGCGCTCCGATGGCAAGAACGTGGATTACAAGTGCAACCTGAAACCTTACTCACGCTTTACACTCAACTGCTCAGACGTCCCGGGTGTTGAAAATGCCGACTTCTCCGTGAAAGTAATGGCTGCCTCGCCTGTCGTCGCCGAGCGCTCGATGTACTTCAACAACCACGATGGCAAGTCGGGAGGGCACAACTCGCCCGGAGTGATCTCGCCCGCGCGAAACTGGTACCTCGCCGAAGGGTACACTGGCAAGGGGTTTGATACCTTCGTGCTCATCGAGAACCCGAACGCCGTGGACGCGTCGGTGCGCGTCGATTATTTGTTGCCCGGGGGCAAAGCGACAAGCGCGATAGAAGAGGTCGCCCCAAACAGCCGGAAGACGATCCACGTCGATGAGCTGGAGGGGCTGGGCGCTACAGACGTCTCGGTCGCGGTGGAATCCAGCGTCCCTGTCGTTGTCGAGCGCTCGATGTACTTCGACTACTCCGGCATAAAGGAAGGCACATGCTCGATCGCGGCAACCGCGCCCTCGACGCTATGGTATCTGGCCGAAGGATACACGCGAGCGGGCTGCGACACGTACATATTGTTGGAGAATCCGGGGCAGGAGAGCGCCGGCGCCACCGTCGAGTTTCTGCTCCCGGATGGGGCCGTGAAGAAGATAGGCGTGAGCGTTCCCGCGAGGTCGCGGCAAACGATCAAGGTCAATGAAGTCGAGGGCATGGGCGCGGCCGAGTTCTCCACGCGCGTGACGTGCCGCGTGCCGCTGGTCGTCGAGCGTTCGATGTATTTCGATTACGGCTCGAAGCACGGGGGCCACAACGCGATGGGCGTGTCCGCGCCCGCGCTCGAGTGGTACTTCGCGGAGGGCTGCACGAGGTAAGCGATGTCAGAGAGACGGGGCACACGAATGCGCGCTCATGCGCTAAAGCTCGCCGCGACGATCATTGCCGCGGCACTGCTCATCTGCCCCGCCACACTTATGACAGCGCCCCGCGCGCTCGCCACGAGTTTTCCCGACATAGCGAACCAGCCAGCCGACATTCAGCAGGCTATAGAGTACGTCACGAGCAAGGGGTACATGAACGGCGGCGCGGACGGGAACTTTCACCCGACTGACCCTGTCAACAGGATTGACTACGCGTGCGCCCTGGTAAAATTATTCAAAGACGTGGGCGAAGCGCCTGACCCCGCCATAACATTCACCGATCTTCCCGCGTCGGACTCCAACTTCCGCTTCGCGAACATCGCGGTCAAGCACGGGTATGTCACGCGTTTCGCCGACGGCTCTTTCAAGCCTCATGATCCGCAGGTTGCCTTCTCGGCTCTCGCGGGACTCAATGCGGGGTTGGAAGTGGGCGGACCGGTAAAATATGCGCGTGGGATCTGGCCCGGCGGGCCCGAGTATCTCGGAGCTTCTATCGTGGCACACGATCTTCACCTGAAGTACCGTGACACGCGCATCTGGCCCACGGCCGCCTATCCGCGCGGCGAGATGGCGTTCAACCTCCAGAAGGCGGATGAAGTTGAAAGCTGGCGGGTCGATTACGTGAACGAGACATTCGACTGGGTGCACTGCCAGCAGGCGCTTGTTGGCCCGATACGTGAAAAGGCGCTTTCCACCGCTTTCTCGAAGATAGGCTACCCGTACGTCTGGGGAGGCGAGTCCGACGCCGAGGGCGGGTACGACTGCTCCGGCCTGGTCTACTACGTATTCCACACTGTTCTCGGCCATCCGATGATGCGTGTCGCGGACGACCAGGCGAAAGATGGGCGCTACCAGACGGTCACGCGCGAGAACCTGCTACCGGGAGATTCGATCTTCTTCTACAAGGACCCCGGCCAGTCCGATTACTGCGGGCACGCCGGCATGTATATCGGGTGCGGCCTGTTTGTCCACTCGACCGGTGGCAACGCCGGCGTAAGCGTGGACTGCCTTTCCTCGGGCTACTACGCGGAGCACTTCGCCTGCGGCAAGCGTGTGACGCTCGAGCCGCCGCCCGAATCGTTCGACACGTTCATGCTGCTTGCCAATCCCGGGGAGGAGACCGCGCGCGCGCGCGTCACATACGCGCTCTCAGACGGCAGGCGGATACCGCTGGATGTCACTGTAAAACCACACAGCCGCAAGACCGTGAAGATGGACGATACGCTGGTCAGCCAGGAAGCTTCGACAACGGTGGAGGCTATCGAAGGCAAGGTGGTAGCGGAGCGCTCGATGTACTTTCGTTACCTGAACAAGTACCCCGGTGGACACGTCAGCGCCGGGGCGACCGTGCCGTCTCTCAACTGGTGCCTCGCCGAAGGTTGCACGGCGTACGGCTTCGATACCTACATCCTCGTTCAAAATCCGGGCGCAGAGCCCGCACAGGTTACGTTGACGTTTCTCAAGCCGGGCGGCAAGACGCAACAGCTCGTGTTTGAGGCCGCGCCGTTCTCGAGGCGCACGGTACTGGTCGATTCGCTTGAAGGCATGGCCGAGACCGAGTTTTCGACGTGTGTCGAAGCGACAAAGCCGGTCGTGGTTGAGCGCTCCATGTACTTTGACTATCACGGAATAAAAGAAGGGCACAACTCGGGAGGTGTGACCTCACTTTCGAGCGAGTGGTACTTCGCGGAAGGGTACACCGGCGGCGGCTTCGACACATATTTCCTGCTCGCGAACCCCTCGGACGCCACCACCCACGCTACCATGACCCTGCAGTCAGACGACGGGCTCAAAGAAGAGTTTCCGGTGAACCTCGAGCCGCGCTCGCGAAAGACCATAGTAGTGGACAACGTGAAAGGTTGGGAGCAAAAAGCGTTCAGCGCGAAGGTGCGCGCCGACAACCCAATTGCCGCCGAGAGGGCGATGTACTTCAACTACAACGGGATCACGGGAGGACACGACGCGTTCGGCGCCGCCGCGCCCGCCAAAAACTGGTTTCTCGCGGAGGGATATACGGCAGGCGACTTCGATACGTACATCCTGATAGCGAACCCGAACAAGGATACGGCGAGCGTTACCGTCGGTTTTCTTTTAGACAGCGGGCAATCTGTGGATAAGACGTACAAGGTGGCGCCGGAGTCGCGCTATACGATATCTGTGGACAAGATAAAGGGACTCGAGGCCCGAGAGGTCTCAACGTCCGTCAGCAGCAACCTTCCGATAGTGGCCGAGCGCTCGATGTATTTCCAATATATGGGAAAGCCAGGTGGCTCCTGCGCGGGTGGCGTTACCGGCCCGGCGCCCCGCTGGTACTTCGCCGAAGGCTACACAGGGCGGTAGCCCCCGATCAGATCATTTACTGCGTAGGGGGTCAGGCACCGTCTACCGCTTTAGCGGTAGACGGAGAGGTAGACGGTGCCTGACCCCTTTTTGCGTTTAGCGGTAGACGGAGCGGTAGACGGTGCCTGACCCCAGGTTGCGGTAGACGGTGCCCCTCTACTTGACCCCTCTCGCAGTAAAACTTGATATTTATCAGGAATGAACTATAATTAACAAAAACAACGGAAGGTAACATGAGTATCGTGCAGAGAAACAGCGTCAAGGTCATTTTCGCGATGTCGATGTTCCTGTTGCTTGCGCTGATCCTGTCGTCCGGGGCGGTGTGGCCTGTTCCCGCGGGCGGCGACAGGGCGAACGCGGGCGGCGGCGCCAGTTACTATTTCGTGGGATACGGCCGCGCGCACGGCGTCGGCATGTGCATGGACGGCGTGTATTACATGGCAAAAGAAGGCAAGAAGTACCATGACATTCTCTCTTTCTACTATACCGGCATCACGTTCTCGAAGACCGATGAGTCACAGCCGATCAGGGTCAAGGGGCGCGACGGCCAGATCCGCGTCTGGACCATGCACGACTATCTGCACCACCTCCAGGAGGAGCCGGACAACTACCCGATAGAGGAACTCAAGGCTCTTTACGTCGCCGCGCGCACGTACACGCTCTCCTGCATCAATCGCAACAAGCACGCCGCCGAGGGCTTCGACATCTGCTCGAGCGGCGACTGCTGCCAGGCGTGCGACGAGAACAAGAACATTCCCGCCTACCCCAACAACAACGCGGCGGTTGACGCCACCGCGGGCGAGATAATGACGTACAACGGCCAGCCGATAATCGCCGCCTACTGCGGTTCCTGCGGCGGGCACACGGAGAACAACGAGGATGTCTGGAACGGCTCGGTCATACCGTATCTGCGCGGCAAGCCCGACCCGTACTGCTGTCACTCCTCACGTTTTCAGTGGAGCGTCACTTTTTCGAAGGCTGACGTCGAGGCGCGCCTGAACTCGAGGAGCGATACAGCGGTAGGAAGCTTGTATGTGATGGATCTCTCGAGCAGAACGCCGGGCGGACGCGTAAAGACCGCGAAGCTGGTGGGTTCGAGCGCTGTCAAGTACGTGTCGGGGAGCGTTATCGAGAGACTTTTCGGCTTTTCGAGCACGAAGTTCGACCTGGTGCGCCCTAACTTTGATGAGTACATCCTCGTGCTCAACCCCAACCCGGCGGCGGCCACTGTCACTTTCACGTTTATGAAACCCGATGGCACGACCAGCGACAAAATCCAGGAGGTAGCCGTGAACTCGCGGTTTACGCTCAATGTCAATGAGTGCATGCAGTTCCAGGAGGTCTCGACGCGCGTCACGTCCAACATGCCGGTCATCGCGGAACGCGCGATGTACTTCAACTACGGTAACCGCTTCAACGGCGGTTCGGCGAGTATGGGAGTGACAGGGGCACAGAAGAAGTGGTACCTCGCCGAAGGGTATACGGGAGGCAATTTCGAAACTTACGTGCTTGTGCAAAACCCGGGACCAAACACGGCTGACATCAAGTACACGTTCATGACGCCGGGAGGGAAGACCCCCGTGGAAAAGACCCAGCAGGCGCCGGCTTTCTCGCGGACCACCCTGTGCGTCAATGACGTGCCGGGCCTCGAGAACACCGACGTCTCCACGGTCGTGGAGTGCGTGAGCGGGGACGGAATCATCGCCGAGCGCTCGATGTACTTCGATTACATGGGACGCGACGGAGGGCACAACGCGATGGGAGTGCCCGCGCCGGCGGAGTCGTGGCACCTCGCCGAGGGTTACACAGGCGGCGGCTTTGACACCTATGTGTTGATTCAGAACCCGAGCGGGAAGGCGGCGTCTGTAGAGGCGACCTACATGAAAGAGGACGGCGTCGTGATCAAGAAGACTTACGACATCGCGGCGCGCTCGCGTTACACGATACACGCCGACGTGATCCCCGGGCTCGAGAACGCCGGGTTCTCCACGATGCTTCTCTCGAAGAACGGCGTCAACTTCATCGCAGAGCGCGCGATGTACTTCGACTATGACTTAGTGCCCCTTTCCATAAATACGGTAACGTACCGAGAGCGTCGATGCGCCGTTCCTGCAAATGGCGCTGCGACCGAGTCGTACTCGGTGAGTACGGCGAGGAAGCGGAACGCGGCAGGCGCGGATGCAGCGGCGTTCGAATGCGAGCGTATTTATGGAATGGGGTACTCAGCCGGCATTGACGACGGGAGCGACAGCGCGGGCGTATCCGCGCCGTCGGACACGTGGTACTTCGCGGAAGGATACACCGGCGGCAGGTTCGATACTTATGTGCTTATCGAAAACCCGGAGGCGAAACCCGCCGAAGTGAAGGCGACCTTCAGCGTGCCGACTGGCAACGCCGTCGAGAAGTCGTACACCATCCGCGCGCACTCGCGTTTCACTATTCACGTGGACGAGGTCGAAGGGCTTTCGAACACGGAGGTATCAACCACCTTGCGTTCCACAAACGGGGTGAAGGTGGTAGCCGAGCGCGCGATGTACTTTGTGTACACCGATGGATACAGCGCCCGTGACGGCGGGCACGACACCGCCGGGACGACCGCTCCATCTAAGACCTGGTACTTCGCGGAAGGGTACACCGGCTTTTAAGAACATGAGGATGAGCAGCAGTTTGAACAGTTTCGACATCTCGCGTCTGACGATCCCGCGCGCGGACGTGAACGATCACGCGCTCGCGCTCGCGCTGACTTTCGCGATAACCGTTGTGGCGTTTCAACTGGTGCAGCAGATCCCATCGAGGGTTGTGAGATCCGAGAGCGTCAGAGTGGCCAAAGCCGATTCGGGCATTGCGGCGTCCGCGAAACACGGTAAGAAAGTGAAAGTGCGCGGGCTCGCCTTCATGCCCCCCGGCGTCAAAGCGCGCACAGCGGGCTCGGAACTCGACGCCAGGCGCGACGCTGGCCTCCTGCGAGGGTATAGCGTGCCGCCGAACAGGCTTGCTTTCACGCCCGGCGCCCAGGCCGTTTTCCTGCCAGCGCCGCCTGTTCCCGGAAAGCCCGTCGCGGCGCGGTCGGTGTTCAACGGGAATCGCGCGCGGAAAAAGGTGGCGCTCACGTTTGACACGAGTGATGTAAGCGAGAAAAGCCATCCGATGGCGATCCTCGATGAACTCACGCGGCTGCGCGCGCCGGCGACGTTTTTCGTTTGCGGGGCGTGGTGCCACAAGAATCTTGAGGTGCTTCGCGCTATGCTGGATCGCGGGTTCGAGGTGGCGAACCACTCGTACAACCATCCGATGTTCACAAAACTGACGAATGAGCAGATAACCGCTCAGCTCAAAGGAACCGAGGAAGCCGTGATGAAGGTCGCGGGCGCAAAGATAGCGGCCTACTTCCGGCCGCCGTACGGCGACACGGACGCCAGGGTCGAGCAGGTCGCGGCCGATAGCGGTTACATTACGGTGATATGGGACAAAGACACGCTGGACTGGCGAGCGGACACGATTCGGGAAAATATTCGCGATAGGGCCACCCTCGACGTGCGCGGTGGCGACATCGTTCTCATGCATACGCTGGGTGGACACACGCGAGACGCGATTGTCGAAGTGACGGGGAACATCCGCGCGCAAGGCTTTGAGCTCACCACGGTCTCGGGCGTGCTGGTCCAATGATGCCACCGTCTCCGCGCGCGTCAGTACAACCAACTTGAGATACCGATCCACCTGATGATAATATCCTGGGGTTGCTCAATTTTCCAATAAGGAGAGAGTCGATGAAGGCACTGGTCCTTTGCGGCGGCGCCGGCACCCGGTTGCGGCCGATAACGCATACGATGGCTAAACAACTTGTTCCGATCGCGAATAAGCCCGTGCTGTTTTACGGGTTAGAGGCGATCAAAGCCGCGGGCATCAAAGACGTCGGCATCGTCGTCGGCGAAACGGCCAAAGAGATAATCCAGGCTGTTGGGGATGGCGCCGGACTGGGTATCAACGTTACCTACATCAAGCAGGACGAGCCGCTCGGGCTGGCCCACGCGGTGCTGGTGGCCGAGGAGTTTCTGGGCGCGGACGACTTCGTGATGTACCTTGGGGACAACCTCATCAAGGAGGGAATCTCCGGCCTTGTCGAGCAGTTCCGGCAGAACCGGCCGAACTGCCAGATACTGCTGGCGAGTGTCAAGGAACCACAGCGGTTCGGGGTCGCCGAGCTCGACGCCGGACGTGTCGTGCGCCTGGTGGAGAAGCCGGAGAAGCCCGCGAGCGACCTCGCGCTGGTGGGCGTTTACATGTTTGATTCCAGCATTATGGACGCGGTCAAGGCGATCAAGCCGTCCGGCCGCGGCGAACTCGAGATCACGGACGCCATCCAGTGGCTCATCGACCAGGGCCTTGTCGTGGATCCTCACATTATCGACGGCTGGTGGAAAGACACCGGCCGCCTCGACGACATGCTCGAAGCCAACCGGATAATGCTCGATACGTTCGAGTCGCGGGTCGAGGGCCATGTCAGCAGCGACTCCAGCATCCTTGGAACAGTGGTCATCGAGAAGGGCGCGGAGGTAATCGGCAGCACGATCAGGGGCCCGGCGATTATTGGTGAAGGCGCCAGGATAGTCAACTCGTTCATAGGCCCGTTTACGTCCATTTACTACGGTGTCACCATCATAGACTCGGAGATAGAGCACAGCATCATCCTCGAGAACAGCACGGTCACCGACATCTCCGGCCGCATTGAGGACAGTCTGATCGGGCAGAATGTGGTGGTTGAGCGCTCGCCCTTAAAGCCGGTGGCGTACCGTTTCATGCTGGGAGACAACAGCCGCGTTGGAATGCTGTAGGGAGAGGAAACATGATTGACGGCGTCGTGATCAAGCAGTTGAAGGTCATCCCCGACGAGCGCGGGCGCCTGACGGAGATGCTCCGCAGCGACGACGAGGTTTTCGAGAGATTCGGGCAGGCGTACGTGACCACGACTTACCCGGGTGTCATCAAGGCGTGGCACATGCACCACAGGCAGAACGACAACGTGGTATGCGTGCGCGGGATGATCAAGCTCGGGCTCTACGATGGACGGGTGAGTTCGCCGACGCGCGGCGAGGTGCAGGAGATCTTCCTTGGCGAGCACCGGCCTGTGCTCGTGCATATTCCCAAAGAGGTATATCACGGCTGGAAGTGCGTGAGCGAAAACGAGGCGTTTATCGTAAACATGTCTACCGAACTCTACGACTACGACGACCCGGATGAGCAAAGGCTTCCGTACGACACGGATCAGATACCGTACGACTGGTCTGTCAAGCACGGCTGACCCCGGGCGAACGCGACGAGGTGAAGCAGTTGAGAATTTTAGTGACGGGCGGGTGCGGTTTTATTGGCTCGAACTTTATACGCTATATGTTCGAGACCCATGACGGCATCGCAATAACCAACCTGGACAAGCTCACTTACGCGGGCAACCAGGAGAACTTGAGGGATATCGAGGACGCATGCGACTACACGTTCGTCAAAGGCGACATATGCGACGAGGTCCTCGTGGATCAGCTTATCTCCGAGGGGTACGATGCGGTGATCAACTTCGCGGCCGAGAGCCACGTCGACCGCTCTATTACGGATCCGGCGCAGTTTATCAAGACCGACATTTTTGGGGCGTTCACCTTGCTGGAGGCGTGCCGCCGCAGGCACGTGCGCCGTTATCTCCAGGTATCGACCGACGAGGTTTACGGCTCGATCGAGGACGGCTCCTTCACCGAGCAATCGAACCTGGCTCCGAACAGCCCGTACTCCGCGAGCAAGGCGGGGGCGGACCTGCTCGTGCGGGCCTATCACAAAACGTACGGGATGCCCGTGCTGATCACGCGCTCCAGCAACAACTTTGGACCGTATCAGTACCCTGAGAAGCTCATCCCGCTGTTCATAACGAACGCCATCGACGACATCGGATTGCCGCTTTACGGTGACGGGCAGAATGTGCGGGACTGGCTTTTTGTGACGGACAACTGCGCGGGGATAGACCTCGTGCTTCGGAAAGGCGAGCCGGGTGAGGTGTATAACATAGGCGGCGGACAGGAAAGAACCAACATTGAAATAACCAGAAGCGTTCTCTCCGCGCTCGGAAAGCCCGAATCGCTTATTCATTACGTGGACGACCGCCCCGGCCACGACCGCCGTTACTCGCTTGATTTCAAAAAGGCGGCCGCCCTGGGTTATAGTCCGCGCTCGGACTTCGGTGCAATGCTCGAGGAAACCGCGCGTTGGTACGTCGATAACCGGCCCTGGTGGGCGTCCCTGAAGCCACAGAAGTAAAAAACGCAACACCGGGGCCTGACCCCATTGTTGCGTTTTTTGCAAAGCGTCAAGTTGGATCCGCTGTATTCCGATTCTATAAGCGTAGGCGTGTGCGCTGACACAGATAGAAAAGGTGATTGGATTGTTGACTTGTGGTAAGAAATTCATGGCGTGGACGCTCGCTCTGGCGCTGGCGTCGTTGATGACAGTAATTCCTGGAGCGCCCGCGGCGGAAATGGACAGGCCGATAAAAGCTCAAGTTGACGTGCAGTCAGCTTTCAATGACGCCAAGTTGAGCGTGGCCGACATCGATGGTGACGGCCAGGACGAGATACTGGCCGGGAACATGAACGGCCATCTGTACTGTTTCACGGCGAAGGGGCAGGTCAAGTGGGCTTTCCATGCCGGGGCGTCAATCCGCGGTGGCGCGGCGTGCTATGACGTTGACGGCGATAAGAAGAAGGAAATCTTCTTTGGCGACATGGCCGGTCGCGTCTGGGGCCTCAACTCGAGCGGCGGCGTGCTCTCACAGTGGGGATGGCCCAAGCAGACGCCGAATACAGGCGGCTTTGTCAGTGTCTATTGCACACCCGCGATTGGCGACGTCAACGGGGACGGGGCACCCGATATTGTTGTTGGCGCCTATGGACATTACGTTTACGCGTGGAGCTATTCAGGCGGCCTGCTTCCCGGCTGGCCGTACGATACCAAGGACACGATATGGTCCTCGCCGGCGCTGGCGGATATTGACCGCGACGGCCTGAAGGAAATCATCATTGGCGGCGACTGCACGGGCGGCAGCGGCTGGCCTTACCCGTCCGGCGGGCTCCTGTGGGTATTCAACGGGGACGGCAGCGTACAGCCGGGCTTCCCAAAATGCACACCGGAAGTCATCTGGTCCTCGCCAGCGTGCGCGGATATCGACAACGATGGATATTACGAAATAGTCGTGGGCACGGGACACTACTACACAGCCATGGGCAGGCTTTCGAGTGAAGGTTTCCGGGTGTACGCCTGGAATCACGATGGCTCGGATTGCGCGGGTTTTCCGGTAGCGACGCTCGGCTGCACGATGTCGTCACCCGCGATAGGCGACATAGATGGTGACGGCATAAAGGAGATCGCTATCGCCTCGTATCCGGTGGCCGGCAAGGGCACCGACAGCATCATGCTGATCAAGGGCAACGGACAGAAGATGTGGGAAATAGCGGGGCTCCCCGGCCCTAACAGGGCATCCCCGGCGCTTGGTGACGTCAACGGTGATGGCAACTCCGAGGTCATCATAGGTTCCGGCTCGGAGATGTTCGCCTGGGACGCCCGGGGCAATCGCGTCTGGCATCATCCGGATACGGATAAATATCCTACGATGTCGGGCCTGGACAGCATGGTCATCACGAGCCCCGTGGTCGGAGATTTCGACCGCGATGGGCGCATAGAGGTCGCGCTCGGCACCGGCGGGGAATCGGGCGGAGGTAGTTTCTACGTGTTTGATTGCGGTCCGAAAAAGAGCGGGGCCACGGGCGATCTGCTGTGGCCGCAGTTTCGGAAAAACGCGGAGCACACAGGGAACATACCGACCGGCAACGAGCCACCACCACCGCCGCCACCGCCACCGCCGGCGAATTTTCACGAGTACATCTTGCTCATGAACCCAGGAAGCGTGGCCGCGAACGCGACTGTCGAGCTCATGAACGAGAAGGGCGAGAAGAAATCCGTCAGGATGAAGGTTGCCGCATCTTCACGCGCGACCGCTATGATCAACCGTTCTATGTCGGGGTGTGGCGTGAGCGCGCGCGTGATCTCGGATGCGCCGGTCATCGCTGAGCGCGCTATGTACTTCAACTTCCAGAACAAGTGGAAAGGCGGGACAGACTCGGCTGGCGCGACGGCGCCGTCGAAGACGTGGTACCTGGCGGAAGGTTACACGGCGGACAACTTCGACGAGTACGTGCTGGTTCAGAACCCGCAAAAAAACACGGTTACCGTCAATATGGCTTTCATGCGCGAGAAGAACACACCTGTCTATGCGTCCTTCAGCGTCCAGCCGGAAAGCCGGTTCACACTTAACGTGAAAGACGTTCCCGGTCTCATGGGAGCTTCCGTGTCCACAATGGTCAACGCGACAGGTGACGTCATCTGTGAGCGTTCAATGTACTTTGATTACAACGGGTTTGTGGGAGGTCACAACGCGATGGGTGTCACCGCTCCCCAACTCAACTGGTATCTCGCTGAGGGCTACACCGCGCAGAGTTACGACACTTACGTGCTCGTGCAAAACCCGGGGACGAAACCGGCGAACGTTACGGCGACAATGCTTCGGAAAGATGGCTTCACGCGCGAGATGTCTTTCGCGATTCCCGCTCAGAGCCGTAAGACCATCATAGTGGATGAGGTTCCGGGCTTTGAGGCCGCGGAGGTTTCCACTCAGATTACGTCGAACGTCGGGGTTATCGCCGAGCGCGCTATGTACTTCAACGCGGATGGACGTACGGGAGGACACGACGCGGCTGGCGTGAGCGAGCCCGCAAAAACGTGGTACCTGGCCGAGGGGTTCACCGGCGGGTCTTTCGACGAGTACGTTCTCATCATGAACCCGGGCGACGCCGCCGCAGTCGTCAAGACCACTTTTATGCCCGCCAAAGGGAGTCCAACGTCCAGGATGGACGCCTTGAAGCCTCACTCACGGTTCACTATCCACGTGGACGAGCAGCCCGGCCTTGATAACGCTGAGGTCTCGACGTGTGTCGAGGTTCAAGGCGCGGGCCAGGTTATCGCGGAGCGGGCAATGTATTTCGTGTACAACGGGGTCTGGTCGGACGGGCACGACGCCGCAGGCGTAAAAGAAGCGTCGAAGGAGTGGTACTTCGCCGAAGGTTACACCGGAATGTAATTAAGATGAAAATGTCTCAGGGTAGCACACCCCCACATTAATCTTCACTTTTATACACGAAACAATCCAGGGGGCCAGCCCCCTGGTTGCGGTAGACGGAGAGGTAGACGGTGCCTGACCCCTGGTTGCTGGTTGCGAAAAGTTAAGCGGATCTGAACATCCTTCCTGAACATCTGTTATGGTATATTGATATCCAAAATTCGAGGAAAGGAGCGCATATGGGCGCCGTCGCAGGCATGATAGCAGCTATCGCTTTTGCGGTAATGTCGATATTCACCGCATGGTTGCTCTACCAGCTGGTAAAGACCATGGGGATAACAAACCGATTCATCAACGACGTACGGGTTGAGACTATCCCGTTGATGACTCGCCTTCAAACGACCATGGATCACGTGAACACTGAGCTCGAAAGGGTCGATGGGATATTGACAGCCCTCGAGTCCATGTCTCAAAAGGCCAACAGCGCTACCAAGGTCGTACAGGAGGTCGTGACTTCTCCGATAGTGAAAGTTCTTGGCATAGGCGCGGGTGCCGGCAAAGCGTTCAGAAAGATGAAGAAAAAGTAAACGGTAGTGCCAATCGTCAAGCGCTCCCGCCTCCATTTAAAATATTTTTTCTTTTTTCTCTTCCTTCCTCTTTAGACGGGGAGGATTCCATGTTCTAAAAAACGAGGTTGAGTTCTTGAAGAGCAGCGAGATACGCGACATATTTCTGGAGTTTTTCTCCTCGAGGGGCCATCACGTGGCGCCAGGCTCGTCGCTCGTGCCTGACGACCCGACCCTGTTGCTCACCAACGCTGGAATGGTGCAGTTCAAGCCGTATTTTCTCGGAGAAGCGCCGCCGCCTTACAGGCGCGCCACATCGGCGCAGAAGTGCGTTCGCACCACTGACATCGAGTCCGTCGGCATCACCGCGAGGCATAACACGTTTTTTGAGATGCTGGGCAACTTCTCTTTCGGGGACTACTACAAGGATGAAGCAATTCCATGGGCCTGGGAGTTTCTGACCTCGGTGCTCGAGATCGATCCCGGCTCACTCTGGATGAGCGTTTACGAAGAGGACGACGAGGCCGAGCGCGTCTGGAAATCCACTTCCGGGGTTGCTCCGGAGCGCGTCATAAGGCTCGGCGCGCAAGACAACTTCTGGGACATGGGCGATACGGGTCCGTGCGGCCCGTGTTCGGAGATACTATATGACCGCGGCGAGAAGTTCGCGTGCAGCCACGCGTGTGGCCCCGGCTGCGACTGTGACCGTTTTCTCGAGCTCTGGAACCTCGTGTTCATGCAGTACGACAGGCGGCCCGATATGTCGCTTGTGGAGTTGCCCAGAAAGAACATCGATACCGGCATGGGTCTCGAGAGGGTCGCCGCCGTCAAGCAGGGCGCCTCGACGATTTTCGAGATCGATATCATAATGCCTGTCATAGAAGCCATTACCGGCCTGTGTGGCGTGCGCCTCGGGGACTCTCCAGGCGCTGATATCTCAGTCAAGGTCATAGCCGACCACTCGCGCGCCGCCACTTTTCTGATCTCCGATGGCGTCATGCCCTCGAACGAGGGAAGAGGATATATTTTGCGCAGATTGCTGCGCAGGGCAGTGAGACACGGACGCCTGCTTGGCATAGAGGGTCACTTTATCGACGCGCTTGCGGGTGTGGTGACAGAGCTTCTCGGGGACGTTTATCCGGGCCTCAAGGAGCGAAACAAGCTTGTGACGGGAGTGATCACTTCCGAGGAGGAGAGTTTCGACCAGACGCTCGATCGGGGCGTAGAACTCCTTAGCAACGTGATCGAGGAGCACAAGGCCGAGGGCAAAGATACCATTGGAGGAAAGACGGTCTTTTACTTGCACGATACGCTCGGCTTCCCGCTGGAGCTTACTCGTGAGATTGTCTCTGATAAGGGCATGAAGATAGACCACGAGGGTTTCGGTGTTCTCATGGAGGAACAGCGTGAGCGGGCCAGGCTCTCCAGGAAAGGGGAGATGGACGAGGAAGGCGCGGCTTACTCCGAGGCCAGCAACAGATGCGGGCGCTCGCGCTTTGAGGGTTACGAGCGTAACCGGCTCGAGACCACGGTCACCGCGATAATTATCGACGAGAATTCCGTCGAGTCTGTCGAGGGAGAGCGGGACATCGAAGTCGTCCTCGAGCGCACGCCATTTTACGCGGAGTCCGGAGGCCAGGTTGGCGACAGCGGCGTCATCGAGGGCCTGACCGGCGCGATTGCGGTCGAGACCACGTTTTACGGGGCGCCCGACCTCGCGATCCACAGGGGCCGTATCAGTGGCGCGCTCAAGGTCGGCGATACCGTCACGGCGTCTGTGGATGTGGAACGCCGGCTGGCGATCGCCCGCAACCACAGCGCGACCCATCTTGTGCACTGGGCGTTGAGGGACGTGCTTGGCGCTCACGCCCGGCAGGCGGGATCGCTTGTCGCGCCCGACAGGCTTCGTTTCGACTTCACGCATTTTGACGCTGTGAGCCCCGATGAGATTGCCCGGATAGAGATGCTTGTCAACGAGCGTGTTCTGGATGATGCGCCGGTACGCGTCACGGTGATGGCGCGCGAGGCGGCAATAGCCGGCGGCGCGATGGCCCTTTTTGGCGAGAAGTACGGCGAGGAGGCGCGCGTCGTCGAGATAGGTGATTTTTCAAAGGAGCTTTGCGGAGGCACTCACGTCGAGCGCGCGGGCAATATCGGTCCGGTAAGGATTACAGCTGAGAGCAGTGTCGGGGCGGGCTTGCGCAGGATCGAGGCGACGAGCGGCTTTGAGACGCTTCGGCACTACAGGTTCATAGAGGGAGTTCTGCGCGAGACAGAGGATCTTCTAAAAGTCCGGAGTGAATCGGTGCCACTGCGTGTCGCGGAGATGCTCATTCGCGTCAAAGATATAGAGCGCGTCGCCGCGAAGGAACGCTCGAAATCCGTGGATGGCATGGCCGGTGAAATCACAGACAAAGCAAAGAGGATCACTGTCGGAGGCGCCGACTTTCTGTTCGCTCGCGTTGACGCCGTGGATCAGAGTAGATTGAGAAACCTCGCCGACGTAATGATAAAAAAAGAGGAGAGTATCGGGGCCGTCGCGCTTGTCGCCGTCGCCGGTGAGAAGGCCCAGTTGGTTGTGAAGGTCGCGAAGGGTATGGTCGGAAGGCTCAACGCGCGCGATCTCGCGGACGCCGGCGGAAAGATGCTTGGCGGCGGCGGCGGCGGGCGAGAGGACATGGGAATCGCGGGTGGGCCAATGATCAACGGCGCCGACGCGGCGTTGCTCGAGATTGAAAAAGCGATAAAAGAAAAGATCGAGGCGCCCTTATGACGGTTATCGGACTCGACGTGGGTGAAGCGCGCATTGGAGTTGCGGTAAGCGATCCCTTAAAGAAAATTGCCCAGCCCCGTGAGACTATCAAGAGGGACGAATTCTCTGTTCGCCGGCTCTCCGAGCTTGTCTGTGAGACGGGCGCTGAAACGGTTGTGATCGGTCTGCCGCTACTCCTTGATGGAAGAGAGGGCCAGCAGGCGCGACTCACGCGGGAGTTCGCGAGAGAATTGCAAGATGTTCTCGATGTGCCGATAACTTTCGTTGATGAGCGATTGAGCACCAGGGAAGCGGAGGCGATCCTGGCAAGAGGACGCGTGAAACGCGCCAGGAAGCGGAGCGCTTCCGACCGGGTGGCCGCGGCGTTGATACTTCGAGCGTACCTGGACGGCCTTTGATATGAACGACTTGCCCGAGCGCGGTGACTGTGGAAGCAGGGTCGAACGCCGGCGTGAAAGATCTCTAAAGAAAGCCCAAAGAAGGCGCGCCACGGCGATCGCCTTCTCGGTTTCCTTGATACTGATCGTCCTGCTGGGCGCCGGTGGTTGGGTCATCTACCGGAGGGCGAGCGCTCGTCGCGGTCCGACGCCAAGGACGTACGCGGTTACATTGCCCGAGGGTCTGAACGCCACGGAGACGGGAGAGAGGTTTGAGGAAGCGACAAACGGTTCTATAAAAGCGGCGGAGTTCTCGCGAGCACTGAAAGCCGGCGGTTATGACTACAGCTTTCTTAAAGGGACGAAGGGCAATCTGGAGGGCTTTCTCTTTCCCAACACTTACCAGGTGACTTCAACGACCACCGCGCGCGAGACGGTGGACAAACTGCTTTGTGATTTCAAGAAAGAGACCGACGACCTCGAGTGGAACCGCGCGGCAGAACTCGGGGTCACGCCTTATCAGATCGTGATAATCGCCTCGTTAATCGAGAAAGAGGTCAAGTTGTCCACGGAGCGGCCGCTTGTGGCGTCGGTGATTTATAACAGGCTCAAGAAGAACATGAAACTGGGGATGTGCTCGACCGTGCTCTACGCGCTCGGCCAGTGGAAGCCGAAGCTCACCAACAAAGATATCGAGGTGGACTCCCCGTACAACACTTATAAAATAAACGGTCTCCCGCCGGGTCCGATATGCAATCCCGGCTTCGAGTCTATCCGCGCGTCGTTGTTCCCCGCGACGACAGATTACTTATACTTTATCCTGACCGGCCCTGAAGGCAGTCACAGCTTCACGAGCGATTACAGGCAATTCGACATCTGGAAAAACGAGCAAAACAAAAAGCAATAGGGGTCTGGCAACGTCTACCGCTTTAGCGGTAGACGGTGCCTGACCCCTGCCTTGGTAGCGGTAGACGGTGCTCAGAAGCAGTGACAGAAACGGAGATATTCGTGGTGAAGGTTGAAGGCGCAAAACATGAGCCTGAGCTCAAGGCGCTGATGCGCATGGTGTTTATCTTGGATGTCACGATTGATGGCGTATTAGGCAAAGGTGCTCATGCCATGATGTACCAGTCGGGGCGCGATACTGGCCGCGTCCAGGGGCGCCTGGCCGCGCGAACAGAGGATTTTGACACGGCTTTGCGGTCTGTGCTTGCCGAAGGCGAAGGCGTATGGCGGTTCGAGTATTGGAAAGATCCCGGTCAGCAGGATCACTGGATACACGGCGGCGACAGGAGCTCCGCGTGGCTGGTATTCAGGAGTTGTCCGCTCCAAAGGCTCACTCGCGCTGTTGGAACAAAACCTGGCGGATTGCTTTGTCACGCTTTTCACGGCTACATGATCGGTTGTATGGAAATGGCGCTCGGCCGGCGGGTAGACATGAAGATTGGCCATTGCGGACCGCGGGCGTGCAAGGTGCAAGTGGAGATGAGGAAGTGATGTATGTCGCGACAGTTGCTCTGAGCGCGTGTGGTGGATGCGAGAACGCGCTGCTCTCGATAGGTGAACCTCTAATAGCGCTCTTGAGCGAGCATGCCATCTCGTTCTCGAGCTTGCTGGTGGACAGGCGGTCGATCTCTCCGTCGGACGTTGTGCTCGTGAGCGGTTGCATAAGCAATGACGAGGAACGCGCAATCGCGTCCGAGATCGCTCACATCAGCAGAAAGATAATCGCTGTCGGTTCCTGCGCGGTTTACGGTGGGCTGTTTGGCTCGCGGAAAATTATTGACAACAGTTGCGACGACGCTCTCGATGCGATTTTGCCACGTGTTTTTGAGCACGTCGAGCCTCTGGATTCGAGAGTGGATGTCGAGCTGTACGTCCCTGGATGCCCACCCCCGCCGGACCTCATCTTTGAGGCTTTGAAGTCCGCGCTCGAGGGGCATGCCCCACCGCATCTGAACAGCACGGTTTGCTCCGATTGCACACGCCGTGTGGCGCGCAAGTCGGCAAAAGCCTTTCAACTCCACCCGGGTCCGGGAGTCCCCGAGAGCGTGTGCATCCTGAACTCGGGAGTGCTCTGTATGGGTCCCGTGACACGAGGAGGCTGTCGCGCCGCGTGTCCACAGGTGGCCGCGGCGTGTCTGGGTTGCAGGGGACCCGCGGACGCCGTTCTTTCGTCGCAGTTGCACTCGGTGCGCTCTGACTTGATTACTTATATCGCGCGCACCACAGGATCGCGCGAGGAGAAGGTCGCCCGACAGATTGAACCGATGCGGCAAGCGCTTTACATGTTCACAGGCTCAGACCCGGTGACAAAAGCGAAAGTCAAGGAGATGGCGCCAGATGACTGATCGGAAAGAATCCGCGTTGGGGGAGAAAATTCGTTTGTACCCGGTTACGCGCATACAGGGGCGCGCCGACATCGAGATACTTTTTACCCCGCAACAGGTGGTCGCCGAGGCGCGTTTCAGGGCGCTCGAGACGCGGGGCATCGAGCGTATGGTCGTCGGAAAGCCCGCTCTCCGCGTGCCGCAAATCCTTGCCAGGACGTGCGGCGCCTGTGGCCCTTTCCATCAGCTCGCATCCGCTATGGCGATCGAGTCCGCGTGTGGCGTGGAGGTGCCCGAAGATGCCACGTCACACAGGGAAACGCTTTGCTGGCTATTCCTTGCCGCTACTCAGATAAAGACCATGATTTTTCAGATTCTTCCCGACTTCGCTCTTCCGATGTCGGATGCGGCGGTCAAGAACATCACCGGCATATACATGGTAGATCAGGAGTCTGTGAGCAGGCTCTCTTCTGTGCTTGTTTCTATCGATAAGGCGCTCGAGGAGCTCAGCCGCAACCGATTTCACCCGGGAGCGATTGTCGTAGGCGGTGTTTCCGGGTTGCCTGACCAGGCGGCGGTTGACAGGGCGTTAGAGCTTTTGGATGGATGTGCCGACAATCTCCACGAGAGTATGCGCCTGGCGGAGATGCTGACAAGGCGTGAGTCGAAGATGGTGAAGAGTGACGTCTCGCTCGAGGGCTTTTACATGACGACGACCGACGCCGGCCGGCCCGCCATTCTCGGCAATGAGATCACGTGCGCACCGTTCGCTGGTGGCGAAGAATCCACTATGGAGTTTAAGGAGTTCCTGGCGTCGATTGAGGAACGACCCGTTCCGTGGTTCTATCTTAAACCGCTTGCCGTAACTGGATTTGAGCCTTGTATGGTCGGTTCGCTTGCCAGGGTGAACGTTGGTTTCGGTCCGGATACGCCAGTAGCGGAACTCGAGTGTGATCGCGTGCTCGAGCAGTGGGGGCATCCACTGGACAGAGAGCATTTCCTTTTGGCAGCTCTCGCGCTCGAGGCGATATGGGGATGGGAGAAAGCCAAAAATCTGCTGGCGGAAGGAGCGGCGGATGCCCGCGAAGCGTGTGCAGGAGCGCGGCTATCCGCGTCAAATGGTTTCGCGGTTCTTGACTCGCCCGGTGGAGTTCTTGCCCACGCGGTCTCCCTGGGCTCCGACGGGGCTGTGAGTTCCTACAAGATCATGAGTCCATTGCAGTTCAACGGCATCTTGATGAACAGTTACCTCTCGAGAGTCGCGGGTGAAACGGTGATGGGAATTGAAGTGAGCGACGCCGCCGCGTCAAGGCTTGCGCGCGCTGTCAGGTCTTTCAATCCATGCGTGCCATGTGGAACGCACTGACAAAGTAGAAGGCAGGCGTAAAAAGTGCTGGAAATAATAATCGATAAGGAGCGTTGTGTGGCCTGCGGGGATTGCGCGAGCATGTGCCCGCAAAGCGGCCCGGCAGTGGAGTTTCCAGTGCTTGAAGCAGTCGCTGGAGGTGAGGTTTTCATAAAGCGCGCTGAAGCGTGCATCGCGTGTTTCACGTGCGTCGAGTTCTGTCGGTCCGCGGCTATCACGATCGTTGGCGCTGATCCTGGCGGCGAAGAACAGCCTCCCATCTACCCGAGCAGGCTCGTAACCCGTATAATTTAACTTTCGGGTCAGGTCTTTTTTTAAAGTTTAAGAGGGGTCTGGCAACGTCTACTGGCAACGTCTACCGCTTTAGCGGTAGACGGTGCCTGACCCCTCTGGACGAGCGATCGACTTAAGAAAAAAGACCTGACCCGAAAGTTAAGCCTGCTCATAATTATGCGCGGGTTGTCCGACATTAAATACAGGCCCTTTGACGGCCACAGGAGGTTGTAACCTGAATGCGCGAAGAACAGATGATAGAGACACTCAAAAAGTTGAGATCTGACAGTGATAGTGTGCAGGCAGTGGCGCTCATAAGTTCCGATGCGATGCCGCTTGCGTCTGACATGCCGGATGGCATGACCGAGGAGCTTCTCAGCGCCACGGCTTCTTCGCTGATTGCGTCGGGGGAAAAGGTTGCCGGTGAGCTTTTGAGAGGCGACGTCGAGCAGGTTTATCTTCGGGGAAGCTTTGGCGATCTGGTCGTTGTCAAGGTGAACGATGACGTTATTCTTGCGTGCGCCGTTGATAACCAAGCGAAGATGGGCATGACTCTTCTCGATGTCAATCGTTGCGCGCAAAAGCTCGCCGGGATTATTTGAAGTGAGACAATGTGAGGTTAGTGAGGTCGTGTGGTAGAATTGATTAAAAAAGAGGTAAGAACGCATGGATAGTATTCAACAGAACGAACTTGAGGAAACGCTCAAGGGGCTTTTGGAAAAGACAAAGGATATCGATGCGGCCGCGGTTGTGAGCATGGATGGGTTCGTGATGGCGTCGATCCTTCCTGAGAGCTACGAGGAAGATCGCCTTGGAGCTATGTCGGCGGCGCTCTTGAGCCTCGGGGAGAGAACCGCCCATGAGTTTGGGCGTGGAGAGCTGGCACAGGTTTTTGTGGAAGGCGCCGATGGATATGTGTTCCTGTTGGCCGCCGGTGAGGACGCGGTGTTGAATGCTGTTGTCAAGCGTGGAAGCAAACTCGGGCTTGTCCTGTACGATATCAAGAACACGGCAAAGGCAATCGCCGCCATCATCGAATCACATCTCCAGGTTGAATACGAATAATGTCCCTGTGGGACGGAACAGTAAAGTGGCAGGGATATCATGCCTCTAGAGGGACGCCTTAAAGATTTTAGTCTTCCTGATTTGTTTCAATTGATTCACTTTGGGAAGAAAAGCGGAACCTTGAACATCACAAATGGTGATGTAAAAGGTTACGTCTGCTTCCGGAGCGGCAACGTATTTTTTGGTACCCACAACTGGAAAAGAGCGCCCCTCGGCCAGCGGCTTGTCGAGGTTGGCATGGCTTCTGCTGAGCAGATAGATGAAGCCCTCGACCTGCAGAAGACTGACCGGAAAGGTCAGCGGCTTGGCAACATCCTGGTTGAACTCGGCTACATAAGCCGCGAGTCGCTCGAAGTCTTTGTGGAGGAACAGATCAGAGACGCGGTTTTCCACATGCTTCGCTGGGATGAGGGGGATTTCGACTTCGACCCACACCAGACATTCCCGGAGGAGGACATCGGGCTATCCATGAGTACCGAGGAACTTATCATGGAGGGTAGCCGCAGGCTCGATGAGTGGTACCAGATCGAGAAGAGGATTCCATCGCTTGACGCTGTCTTCAAGGTGACCGGGGATCCGGGCAAAGACGCTTCCGAGATCAACCTCACGAGCGAAGAGTGGCTCGTTCTGTACCACGTGAATGGCGAAAACGCTGTGAAAGACGTCATAGAGAAATCACAGCAGAGCGCGCTTGCCACCTGCAAGGCGTTGTATGGATTGGTAACCGCGGGGTTGATCGCTCTTGCCGGGACGGATGCCACAGGTGACTTTACAATACCAGGGGCGCTCGAGGACGAAATAGTGAAACTCGAGAAAGTGTCGAAAACTGACCAGGCACGTTCGATGCCGCATCCGGGCGCGGAGGCGTCACAACCGGTGGGCGAAGTGGTGAACGAGCCGCAAGAGGCTTTGCCGGAGAAAGAGATCGCAAGCTCGATGCGCCACGGGCGCAAAATCAGGCGAAAGTCCACGGCGAAGCAGAAAGAACAGCAACATGGCGAGGATATCGCGATCGATGGCGACCTGGATGACGTAGTACTTGTCGAGGAGCTCTCTGATGATGAGGTTGAGGTTCCTCGTAAGCAGCACAAGAAGCCGCGTCGCTTTGCAAAGAGGTTGTCCTCTGAATCTGTCGACGTTCTTGAGCCTCCCGAGCCCGTTGATGCCCCGGAAGAAGAACTCACGTCGCCGGGCGTTGACCAGGAGGCTACCACGAAGGCTGCTGAGCCTGCTTCCGGCGTGAGCCTCGTTGATTACTACAAGTCTCTTGCGCTCAAGGACGCATCTGATAACGATGGCCTGATGATGTTCCAGGAAACCGAGCAGAAGAAAAAGGCGGAGGCAAAGGCGGAAGCGGTTGAAGCTGAACGCGCGCTCGATGTTGCGGTCACCGATGCTGAGCCAGTTGTTGATAAAACGGAAGAGGTTGAAGCGCCTGATGATATTCCACTCGAGTGGGCAGGACACCTGACGAGGTTTTCCGGCGGCGCCAGGAAAGCTGGATCGCGCAAGTCACTTGGCCGGCTCGACCAGAATGTCGTGGGCGATGAAGCCTCCGACGAGGTCAAAGCCGTCACTCATGCCGACATCGAGACACCGGTTCTAGAGATTGAAACATCTCATGCGATAGAGGAGGAACCCGGCGCGCTTGAGGCGGAGTCAGCGAATATCGAACAGCCACACAAGCTTCTGTCGTCCGATGCGGATAAGCGCTTTCCGGCGGAAACCGCGCTGGAGGATTTTGATCTTGTCGTCGAAGACGAGCCGGACGTGGCACAGATTGAGTTGGAATCTGTCGTCCCGGAAGAGCTTGACGTATGCGTTGGAGCTGATGCGCCAGGCGCCGAGAATGAGGTCGCGCCAGGCGCTGACGAGCTCGAGCCGCGCACAGAAGATATCCCATTTGTTGATGAGGCGCCCGAGGGTTTGCCGTTGCCTGCGGAGGAGGAGATAGAAGAACTATCGCAGGTGACTCCGCGACAGCACGACGTTAGTTTGGAAGAGATTCTGGAGTTCGATCAGTCTGCTTATCCGATTGTTGAGTCTCGCGAGCCGCAACTTTCTACACAGGATACGCAAGATAACGTGGCGGTGGATGCGGCTGAGCCGTGGCAGGACGAATTACAGCCGGAAGATGAGGGCGCTCCAAAAAAAAGTTGGCTCGGTCGCGTGATCCAGTTCAATAGAGGCGCTGAGGATAGCGCCGAAGAGGTTGACCTCGAAGAGTGCGCTCCAGTTGTCGAAATCGATCAGACGGAAGAGATAGTAACCGCTGAGGATCTGAACCTGGATGTCGAGGTGGCGCCCATGCCATCTACCTCAACCGTGGTTGCCGAGGAAGCAGAGGTTGTTTTTGAAGAGCGAGCACCCGACGCGGAAGTGCTGCGCATGGACGAAGTAGCCGCTTCCCGGGAAGAAGAGCTGCCCCCACTGGTGCTTGATGATACGCCCCTGACCGCTTTTGACGGAAAAGGTTTGCCGGAAGAGGAAGCGCAAGTCATATTCATAGATGCCATGAAACAGCCACTCTCCGCGGTTGAGGAAATAGAGGCTACCAGTACAGAAGTTGTGACGCCCGAGGAGCTACCCACTGGTGATACCGATCAGGTTTCTGAAGAAGAGGTCGCCGACGCTGAACCGGAAGAAGAGTTTGTGTTTGGCGAAACCGTTGAGGCTACTGAGAGTTCGACCGAGGCCGTGACGGACTCCGAGACCATCACTTTCGATGCCGAGCCTGTCACTGTCGCTGACGAAGAGGAGTTGGAGCCGACCGCCGCTGAGGCAAAGACGCCGGACGCCGGTCTCGACGAAGAGGTTGACGACGACGAAGAGTTCGCGATGAAGGTTCGCGGAAAGCGGGGCGTCGGAACCAGCCTGGTGGACCTCGAGACTTTTGAACTCGAGAGAGAACTGATCGAACTCGCCGGTGGTGTCAAGGAGAAGCGGCGTCGCATCACGGAGAGCGAAAAAGAGGCTTTTTCAAGTGAAAAGGGAAAGAAAAAGAAGGACAGCGGTAGAGGATCAAAAGAGATAGACAAGAAGTCGGCCAAGAAGATTATTGATGATGTGAAAAAGATATGATCTGTAGAGGGGTCAGGCAACGTCTACCGCGCAGCGGTAGACGGTGCCTGACCCCTGGTTGCGGTAGACGCAGCGGTAGACGGTGCCTGACCCCTGGTTGCGGTAGACGCAGCGGTAGACGGTGCCTGACCCCTGACGCTCAGGAGGGATTACTTGGATAGAGTCTACAAGATAGTGGTGACTGGCCCGTTCAACTCCGGGAAGACTACTTTTATAAATGCGATAAGCGAGATTGAAGTGGTTTCCACCGAGAGAAAAATGGGGCGGGGAAGCGAAAAATGCGACACCACCGTCGCGATGGACTTTGGTCGCATCACATTTCCTGACGGGTACTCTCTCCACCTTTATGGAACGCCGGGTCAGGCGCGCTTCGACTTCATGTGGGAGATACTCTCCGAGGGAATGCTTGGCTACGTGGTTCTGGTTGATGGCAGCAAGCCGTCATCGTTTGGTGAGGTGGACGGCATAGTCAGGGCTTTTGCGGGCATGTCGGATAAGCCGTGCGTAGTGGGGCTCACGAGGTCGGACCACAAGGATTGCTTTTCAGCGGACGAGATAAGAAATAATATTGATTGTCTTCAAGACAAGGATATCGTTGGATGTGACGCGAGGAAGTTGACTGACGTCAAGGAAGTTCTACTGGCCTTGCTCGAGAAAGTGATGGCTAGGGCGGAGGCTCTGGAACAGACAGGTTGACAGTTCTCCCCCTACCCCCCTGACAAGGGGGGCAAGGGGGTTCTGGCGTGTCTTGCATGAGTGACGCCTCGGGCGTTTGAGGAACGGGATTCTAATGCGCATAAATGGTAGTACGCGTTTGGTAGGAATCATAGGGAACCCGCTGGAACATTCGCTTTCACCGGCTATCCATAACGCGGCATTTGATTATCTTGGCCTGAACTGGTGTTACGTGCCGATGCTCGTCGAGGAGGGGAACCTGGCCTTGGCGATCCATGGAATGAAAGCGATCTCCTTTGCCGGGGCTAACGTAACCATGCCCTTTAAGATCATGGTGCTTGGCTTGCTGGACGAAGTTGCCGTGTTTGCGGAGTCGGTAGGCGCGGTGAATACGATTCTCGCGGACAAGGGCAAGTTCATGGGCTACAACACGGATGGGCGCGGCTTTTACACCGCGCTGGCGCGGGATCTGGAATATGACGTCAAAGGCCGCAAGATCCTGGTGCTTGGCGCCGGTGGCGCGTCGCGCAGCGTCACCGTTTCGCTGGCGCTGGCGGGTTGCTCTTCCATCGCCATTGTCGACCAATTGCCCGACAGGAGCAGGCAGCTTGTGGAGATAATCCGCTCGAGTACGCCCGACGTCGACGTCACGTGGCTGTCTCCCGACGACAACCACGACATTGTTGTGGCCGAGTCCGACGTAATAATAAACGCGACGCCGCGCACGATCTCCAGCGAGTCATTGCGTGTGCCGCCGTCTTTGTTGAATAAGAACAAACTGGTCTGCGATCTCAATTATTCACTGTCCCAGCCGCCGCTGCTTCAGGAGGCGGCCTCGCGCGGGGCGCGGGTCATGGACGGGAAGGGTATGTTGCTTTACCAGGCCGCCGCCTCCTTCGAGATATGGACGGGGCTGGAAGCTCCGGTGGAAGTCATGAGAGTTGCGCTCCTGCGCGCGCTGGAAGAGACGCACAGTTAGGGGGGGTCAGGCACCGTCTACCGCTTTAGCGGTAGACGGTGCCTGACCCCTCGACCAAGGAAGACACAGAATGGAGAAGCCGAAGCAAGACCGCCTGGGGCGGCTCATGCTCGAAAACAATCTGATAAGTGAGGATCAGCTTGAAGAGGCTCTCCAGGAGCACTCGAGCACCGGCAAGTCACTTGGTCGTGTGCTCATAGAGAAAGGCGTTCTCACCGAAGGGCAGCTTACGTCAGTTCTCGCGGAGCAAATAGGCATCCGGTACGTCGACCTTTCCAACTACATCGTCGATCCTTCCGTTGCCGCGCTCATAGACGCGAATTTCGCGCGAAGGCACATACTTATTCCGATCGACTACGACAGCGACAAGCTCGTGGTGGCGATGGCGGATCCAACCAACGTGTTCGCTCTCGATGATCTGCGTATCATGACGGGCAGGGCGATCGCGCCGGTTGTGGCGACCAAGAAGGACATTGAAGAGGCGATAGGAAGGTACCTGCACTCCGACATGGCCGCCCAGGAGGAGCTTGAAGATTTCTCTCTCGACGAAGAGAACGTGATCGAGGAGGTGGAGGATCTCAAGGAGATGGGGGAGGAGGCTCCTATCGTAAAGTACGTCAACCTCATAATCAGTGAGGCTGTTGTTGACGGCGCAAGCGACGTTCATGTCGAGCCGGGGGAGAAAGACATACGCATCCGTTATCGCATAGACGGCGTGCTTCGCGAGATCCGGCGATCCCCGCGGCGCATTCACCCCGGCATAGTCTCGAGGTTAAAGATCCTTGGTAGCATGGACATATCCGAGAGGCGGATTCCGCAGGACGGCCGATTCGCGCTCGAGATAGAAGGCAAGCACATTGACCTTCGCGTGGCTTCCGTGCCAACAGTCCACGGAGAGAAGATGGTCCTCCGGATACTCGACAGCACCTCGCTCTTGATGAACCTCTCACAGTTGGGCATCTCTCCTGATCTGTTGAAGCGGTTCACGGAGTCTTTTACGAAGCCGTACGGCACCGTGATCGTCACTGGGCCTACCGGCTCCGGGAAGACGACAACGTTGTACGCGGCTCTCTCCGAACTGAACAAGCGTGAAGTTAACATCATCACGGTAGAGGATCCGGTCGAGTACCGGCTCCACGGAACGAACCAGGTGCAGGTCAACACCAGGGTGGGCCTCACGTTTGGCACGACCTTGAGGTCAATTTTGAGATGCGACCCCGACGTTATCATGATCGGTGAGATCCGAGACAGCGAGTCGGCCAAGATAGCTATCGAATCAGCGCTGACCGGTCACATGGTGCTGTGCACGCTTCACACAAACGACGCGCCTTCGGCTATAACCAGAATGACGGAGATGGGGGTCGAGCCGTTTCTTATTGCGTCGGCTGTGGACAGTGTCGTGAGCCAGAGGCTTGCCCGAAGGTTATGCGTTCACTGCAGGGAAGAGACGACATACGACGCTGAGTACCTCGAGAAGATAGGCTTTCCTGTTGGTGACGAGAACAAGATTACAGTATTTAAGGCCGATCCCGGTGGATGCTTCTACTGTAATAACACCGGCTTTCGTGGGAGGATAGGAATCTACGAGGTGCTGGGGGTTGATGAGGAAATAGAAAAACTGGTTGTCAACATGTCGACCGCGCGTGAAATCGGAACGCTGGCCAGGGAGCATGGAATGGTCACTTTGCGCGGAGATGGTTTCAGCAAGGTCGCGCAAGGTATAACCTCTATAGAAGAGGTTCTTCGAGTCGTTATGTAGAAAGCGGAGGTGTTACGTGGCACAGCAAGGATCAAGACTCGACATAAACGAGATGCTCAAGGAAGTGATAAACCGCGGGGCTTCTGACCTGCATATCACGGTAGGTATCCCGCCTGTGTTGCGCATCAATGGCGTCCTGCAGCGGATGGATCAGCAAAAGCTCACGAGCGCCGACACCCGTGATATGGTTTACAGCATTCTCACGGCCCGCCAGCGGGAAACGCTGGAAACCAACCTGGAGTTCGACCTGTCGTACTCCGTGCCGGGCAGCGCCCGTTTTCGCGTAAACGCGTACTTTCAGAGGAACAGTGTCGGCGCGGCTTTCCGTATTATTCCATATCGCATCAAGTCGCTCGACGAGCTCATGCTTCCGCTGGTGGTCAAAGAGTTCGCGCGGCTTCCCAGGGGTTTTGTCCTGGTGACCGGGCCGACCGGCCAGGGCAAGTCGACCACGCTTGCCGCGATCATCGACCTCATCAATTCGACCCGTGAAGAGCACATAATCACGATCGAAGACCCTATCGAGTTTCTTCATTTGCACAAGAAGTGCATGGTCAACCAGCGCGAAGTCGGCTCGGACACACATTCGTTCGCAAGCGCCTTGAAGTATGCTTTGAGGCAGGATCCCGACATCATACTCGTCGGCGAGATGAGAGACCTCGAGACCATACAAACCGCGCTGACCGCCGCCGAGACCGGCCACCTGGTCTTTGCGACGCTTCATACGCAGGACGCCCCCCAGAGCATCGACCGTATAATCGACGTCTTTCCGACTTTTCAGCAGGCGCAGGTCAGGCTCCAGTTGGCCTCGACGCTACGGGCTATCGTGACGCAGCAACTGGTTCCCACAAAGGACAGGCGGTCCAGGGTTCCCGCGGTCGAGATTATGATAGCGACCTCCGCTATCCGCAACATGATCAGAGACGCGAGGATTCACCAGATTTACTCGGCCATGCAGTCGGGCGGCCAGCTCCGGATGCAAACCATGGACGCCTCGCTCGCGGAGCTTTACCGCGCGGGCCAGACAACTTATGAAACCGGGCTTGCGAGAGCCCACAACAGAGATGACTTCAGGCGCCTCGTCGGCCGGTAATGTCCATTTTTATCACAAGCAAGAATGCCCGTGTCACACTTCCTAGCCCCGGGGCCACCGCGCGCGAAGCGCGTGGGGTGGAGAGGGTTGGAGGGGGGTATGTAGCGCTTCGGTTCATAGAATCGAAAAATAGTGCTATTATTGTGATTGGTGAGGCGTAGGCAGGGTAAGGATATCGGTTCGGTCACGTTGGGAGGTTCTTAAAGTGGCCACAGAGTTCACATATACAGTCAGAGACCGTACGGGCCGCGAGATATCAGGGTCACTGGAGGCCGAGAACTCGGAAGTTCTATCTGGAAAGCTTCGCCAGATGGGGTACGTCATTGTCAGCATCGAAGAAGTCAAAGTGTCGATGGGCAAGAAAGAGATTTACATCTTCGGCGCAAAGGCGAAGCAGGAGGATGTGAACATATTTACCCGGCAGTTCGCGACCATGATCAATGCCGGGCTTCCCCTGATCAAGTGCCTGAGCATCCTGGCCCGGCAGACGGAGTCCAGCGTGCTTGCCGACATCATCACCGATTGCCAGAAAGAGGTGGAAGGTGGGCGATCCCTGTCCGAGGCCCTCTCGAAGCATCCCCAGGCGTTCAGCAATCTGTACGTGGCGATGGTGCGCGCCGGCGAGATGGGCGGCATGCTCGATGACGTTCTTTTGCGTATTGCCGAGCAGCTCGAGCGTGAGTTCGAGATCCACCGCAAGGTAAAATCGGCGATGACGTACCCAATAGCTATCATGGCGCTGTCATCGCTTTTGCTGGGGATAATGATCATCTTTGTGGTGCCAAAGTTCGCGGCGATGTTCGAGACGCTGGGCGGCAGCCTGCCGGCCATGACCCAGATGCTTGTCAACTTTAGCCACTTCGTCGCCGGCCCTGGCGGCCTCGTTATTGTTGCCGTCATAGTCGGATTGGTTATCGCGTTCAGGCGGATCAAGATGACCAAGAAGGGGCGCTACGCGATCGACAGCTTCAAGTTGAAAATGCCGTATGTCGGCACTCTCTTTCATAAAACGGCGATGTCCAAGTTCTCGAGGAGCCTCGGGGCGCTGATCTCTTCCGGGGTGCCGATCCTGGGCGCTCTCGAGATAACAGGTGAAACTACGGGCAACATGGCCGTCACAAGGGCTCTTGATCACGTGCGCGAGAGTGTCAAAGAGGGAGAGACAATCGCCAGGCCGTTGGATGAGTCCGGCGTCTTTCCTCCGATGGTGACACAGATGATTGCCATTGGAGAAGAGACGGGAGCGCTGGACGTAATGCTCTTGAAGATCAGCCAGTTTTACGACAGCGAGGTGAACGCCGGAGTAGACAGCCTTACCGCGACGCTCGAGCCACTGTTGATGATGTTCCTCGGCGGATCGGTCGGTTTCATCGTAATCGCGCTCTATCTGCCGATCTTCAAAGTCATCACCATGATCAAGTAAACATTTCCTCACCTTCAGTGGATGGTAGCACAGACATTCTTGTCTGTGGTGTTTTGTTTTTATCACAGGCCTGCTAAAGTTTTTGGCAATGCATGCCGAAACACCGAGTTGAAGGAAGGAAAAGGAAGGAAAAAGTAGTTGAAGAGCATGAAGGGAGGTGAAAGAAATGAGTAAATATCTACATGGGGAAAAGGGATTCACCCTGATTGAGCTGATGATTGTTATCCTCATCATTGCAATTTTGGTTGCAATAGCAATCCCGGTGTTCTTGGCAGCTAAGAAGAACGCCCAGACGAGAACCTGTCAGGCTAACATGAGGACTATCGATGGCGCGGTCAACACATATTGCGCGCAGTATGAGGCGTACCCGCCGGCTGGCGCTGTTAGCGCCGAGCTGGGACCGAGTTTCCTTAAGCGGAACCCGACGTGCCCCGGAGCAACACCAGCAGCATACACCCTGTCTTCGGTTAGTGGCGATGTGACAGGCATCAATCCACCGTATGTATCATGTCCAAGTGTTGGCACGGTCACTGATCATACTATCTAGGTTCTGAAGAAGTGACGAATGGAAGCCGATTTCTCATAGATCGGCTTCCTTATTTTATACTTGCATGAAAAGATTAGTTGGAGGATGATTAGAAACAATCGTTGGTCGTATTTTCTATTTACTGATAGGTTCAGGAGTGAAGCCAGCCTGCGGCACATGAGTTCTGGTGGATTAGATGAAGCGTCGTTGGACGGCGCAAGAAGGGACAAAGGCATCAAGAAATCAGCCAGGGCTATTCTTTCCCGTCTAAGGGCGTTTCCCCCCGAGGTCTGGATATTTTTCTTCTATCTCGCATTTACGTTGTTCTTGACCTGGCCACTGATAATCCATCTGCGCACCTCCGTCTACGGGTACCCTGGCGACAATCTAGGCGCCATCTGGATGAACTGGTGGGTGAAGAACGCTGGCGCTATGGGCGGTAGCGCAACGTTCTCGCCAATGATAGGTTACCCGTTTGGCAGCTCGCTGGGGTTTCCCCTTGAGCCTCTTGTTTACCTCGAGTCGCGTTTC
>PHEX01000010.1 GCA_002843005.1 Candidatus Anoxymicrobium japonicum
TTTGCGTCTGCTATCATTTCCTTTTGGAGGTGAAGGCGTTGGATCCGTCGAGGATAAGGAACTTTTGCATAATCGCGCACATAGACCACGGGAAGTCAACGCTGGCCGACCGTTTTCTAGAGCTTACGGGCGCGATAGAGCCCGGGCGTGAGCGGTCTCAGTTCCTCGATAGCATGGACCTCGAAAGAGAGCGCGGCATTACGATAAAGGCCCAGGCCGTGCGCCTGGCGTACGAGCGCGATGGCGATTCTTACGAGCTCAACCTCATAGACACTCCCGGTCACGTCGATTTCAACTACGAGGTATCGCGGAGTCTGGCCGCGTGTGAGGGCGCCGTGCTGCTCGTTGACGCGGCGCAAGGCGTGGAGGCCCAGACAATCGGGAACCTTCACCTCGCTGAAGCGAGCGGCCTCGTGATCATCCCGGTGATCAACAAGATTGATCTGCCGTCGGCGGAGCCGGAGCGAGTTCGCGACGAGGTGGTTGACATTCTCGGCGTGAACCCGTCAGAAGTGTTTTTCTGCTCGTCGAAAACAGGCGCTGGGGTTCCCGAAATCCTCGAAGCGGTGATCCGCCTCGTGCCGCCGCCTTCTCCCGGATCCGACGAGCGCTTGAGAGCGCTGGTGTTCGATTCGTCGTACGATCAGTACAGGGGAGTGGTGACGTTAGTGCGGGTCGTATCCGGCAGGCTCGAGACTGGCATGGAAATAAGCATGATGGCCGCTGGAAGCAGGGCGTACGCTGAGTCGGTTGGCTATCTTGATCCCGGTATGATGCCCGCCGATTCACTGACCGCCGGTGAGGTCGGTTTTGTGGCGACAGGAATGAAGGACATCTCGAAGCTCCCGGTCGGAGACACGCTGACAACCTGCCTGGACGGCGCCTCCGACCGGTTGCCCGGGTACAGGGAACCCAAGCCCGTGGTGTTTGCGGGACTGTTTCCGATAGACAACAGCGATTACCAATCGTTGCGTGACGCGCTCGCGAAGTTGAGATTGAATGATTCCTCTTTTACATATGATCCCGAGACGTCGCAGGCGTTGGGGTTCGGCTTTCGATGTGGATTTCTCGGCTTGCTCCACATGGAGGTTGTGCGTGAACGGCTGGAGCGCGAGTATGGCCTTGACCTGATAATTACACCCCCGAACGTGGTGTACCGCGTCACTGACAAGGCCGGGAACGTTACTGTCGTGAAAAACCCTTCACAGATGCCACTCGCCAGTACGGTCGCTCTTGTGGAGGAGCCTTACGTATCGCTTCTCTTGATCATGCCCGGGGAAGTGGTCGGGCCTGTCATGGAGTTATGTCAGAAAAGAAGGGTATCCTACAAGGACATGGTTTATCTGTCCAGCAATAGGGTCGAGCTCAGTTACAGCATGCCGCTGGCTGAGATGGTGTCCGGGTTCTACGACCAGCTCAAATCGAAATCCCGGGGTTACGCGTCACTGGACTACGAGCTCGAAGAGTATCGCGCCGGGCCACTCGTCAAGCTGGAGATAATGGTTCATGGCGAGGTCGTCGACGCGTTTTCCACAGTTGTCTCACGGGACAGGGCTCAGGCGCGCGGCCGTGAGCTGGCGGCAAAACTTAAATCGGTGATACCGCGCCAGCTTTTTGAACTTGCCATACAAGCTTCTGTCGGAGGCAGGGTAATAGCGAGGGAGACGCTTCCCGCTCACAGGAAAGACGTAACCGCCAAATGTTATGGTGGTGATATCACGCGCAAGCGCAAGCTCCGCGAGAAGCAGAAGGCCGGCAAGAAGCGCATGAAGATGGTCGGGCAGGTGGAGATTCCGCAGGAGGCTTTTATCGCGATAATTAAAGCGGAAGACGGTGCCTGACCTGACCTCAAAAGTTAAGTGATAGTATCAACGTTGAAATTAGATTGGCGGAGTTGAATGTCTATAGAGAAAGGGTCGAGAAAAGAAAAGATACTGCTCGCGGTGATTCAGGATTTTATCCTGACCGGAAAGCCGGTAGGGTCTGGCGCGATCGCATGTGTTCGGGGACTCAACGTCAGCACCGCTACGATACGCAATGAGCTTGCCGCGCTCGAGGACATGGGTTTTCTGGGGCATCCACACACTTCCGCCGGACGTGTCCCGACAGACATCGCTTACAGGTACTACGTTGACGTGCTGATGAGAGAGTCGAGGCCGTCAGGCCGAGATGCCGAGGCTATCGAGAGGTTGTTTACGGCGCAGACCATGGAGATGGAGAGCCTTTTTCAGGAGGCATCCGTACTGCTGTCCAGATTGACGCATAGTACCGCTATTGTTTTCGCGCCTTTCAGCGCCGCGAACCCTCTCCGGCATCTGGATCTGGTGCGCTTGAGCAGTCGGCGTGTCATGCTGATAGTGATCACGTCTAAAGGACAGGTAGGACGGCAGTTCTTGAGGCTCGCGGCGCCGGTGACCACGGATACCGTGAACCGGGTGGAGACGTTCTTGAACAAATCACTTGCCGGGCGCGCTCTCGATCAGATCAATAGTGATTCATTATTGAAGAGCGCAAGGTTCGCCGCGGCAGGCGCTATCCTTCTCAAGGACGCGCTCGAAGCGATCCGCGACTATCTCGGCGCCATCGAGGAACGCGTGTTCATCGGTGGCGCCGCGAACCTCATCAGCGAGAGGGGCAGCGCCAGGCAGGAGTGGGCACAAGTTTTGATGGAAGCGATGGAGAAGCAATATTTCATACTCGATCTTCTCAAAGATCTTTTGGGCGAGAGACAGCTCACGGTGCGGATTGGCGAGGAGAACAGACTGCGAGAGCTTCAGCGTTACTCGCTGGTCGGCGCCAGTTATGAGATCGGCCAGGGAATGCTTGGTTCGCTTGGCGTGGTAGGCCCGACGTCCATGGATTACGCTCGCACAATTTGCATGGTCCAGTCTATGGCTAAGAACCTGGGCCGAACACTGAACACGTCAGAGAAGTAGCAGTCTCGCCTGCTTGAAGCAAACGGAGTGACCAACTATGCACAACGACATTGACAGAGACCTCTACGAGATACTTGGCGTGGCGCAGGGCGTCTCCTCAGATGAGATAAAGAGCGCCTATCGCGGCAAGGCCAGGGAGTGCCACCCGGACGTCGCGCAACATGACCTGGAAAGCGAAGAGAAGTTCAAGGAGTTGACGTTCGCCTACGAGGTTCTCTCCGACCCCGAGAAACGCAGGACATATGACGCGTTTGGGCTGGATGGACTGCGCCGGGGCGCCGGCATCGACGCCAGTGGCTTCGGCTCGATATCGGATCTGTTCGATATGTTTTTCGGAAACGGATACGGTTTCTCCAGGCAACGCCCCGCGCGCGGAGGCAAAGAGCGCGGACGTGACATGGAGATGTTGATGACGGTGTCTCTCGATGATGTGCTTTCAGGCCTGGAGAAGGATATCGAACACACGCGGATGGCCACCTGCTCGTTGTGCGATGGCTCGGGAATGAAGCCGGGCGCGCGGATGAACAGGTGCGCCGTGTGTCAGGGAACCGGAGATATCCGAAAAACGCAACGCAACGTTTTTGGCACATTCATACGTTCGCAACCTTGCCCGACGTGCGCGGGACAGGGAGAGGTTGTCACAGATCCGTGCCAGAACTGCGAAGGCGCCGGCAGGGAGAGGATTACTGAAAAGTTGCGCGTGTCTATGCCTCCCGGAGTCGAGCGACAGGATCGCATACGGATAAAGGAAAAGGGTGAAGGCGGCGCGCGCGGAGGGCCGTCGGGAGACCTGTATGTGGTGATCGACGTCGCGTCGGACGACAGGTTCGAGAGAAATGGGAAGCATCTTTACACATGCGTCGAGGTAGGAATGATTGACGCCGCCCTTGGCGCCGAGATCGACATGAAAGTTCTTGATGGAACACACAAACTGAAGGTGCCGGCCGGCGTCCAGCCTGACGACGTCCTCAAGATAAAAGGCAAAGGACTTCCTCCTCGTTACGGTGGAAGGCGTGGCGATATATTTGTGCGTGTCCGGATTTCAGTGCCAAAGCAGCTTACCGGAAAACAAAGGAATCTACTCGAGTCCTACCGTGAATCGGAGAAAGCGAAAGCGAGCAAGTGAACGGTGAACGCTACTCTATTTTCGGGCTCGACGTGAAAAATGGATGAGCGCACCTATCGGGTAACGACGCTGGGATGCAGGGTCAACAGGGCGGATTCTATCGCGATAGAAAAAGAACTCACGCGCCGTGGCTACAGGAGGGCTGCCGAACATTCCGTGCCGGACATCTGGATCGTGAATACCTGCGCGGTCACAGGCGAGGGAATGAAGAAATCGCGCAAGGTCGCAAGAAGGTGCGCCGCTTCGGGCGCAAAGGTCATAGTTACAGGCTGCGGAGTTGACTTTCAGCCGTCCTCTTTCCAGGTCGACGGGGTCGATTCACTTGTTCCAAACAGGGAGAAACACGCCCTGGTTTCGTCCTGCTGCGACGTCACGACCGAGGATGCGCCAGATGTCGTCTGGTCGCCCGAGGAGCTCGTCAGGGCGCCTGTGAAAGTGCAGGACGGTTGCAGCCGTTTCTGCGCATACTGCGTGGTGCCGTTCCTGAGGCCAGAACCCTCCAGTAGAACTATTGGCGAAGTCGTCGAAGACGTGCGCGTCCTCGAAGCGTCGGGGGCGGGGGAGGTCATTCTTTGTGGAATAGACCTTGGGAGTTACAGCGACCCGAGCACGGGCGCGCGGCTTGACGCACTGGTTGAGGCGGTCTCGTCCGCCGCGGGCAAGATGTGGGTGCGGCTCAGCTCTATCGAGCTTTCAGATGTTAGTGACGGGCTGGTCAGGTTGATGCGCGAGGGCGCCGTATGCGGGCACCTTCACGTTCCTCTTCAAAGCGGAGACGCGGGCGTGCTCGAGGCCATGGGGCGAGGCTACACGCCGGGTGAGTTCGCGCGGCGCGTCCGCGAGATCGTGAGCGCGTTCCCGGAGATTAGCATAACAAGCGATGTGATGGTCGGTTTCCCCGGTGAAGACGACAAAGCGTTTGAGAATTCCCTGGCGCTGGTCGAAGACCTCGCCTTTTGGCGCCTTCACGTGTTCAAATATTCCAGGCGTCGCGGAACCAGGGCGTTTGAGTTCGGGGATCCCGTACTCTCCGCTGAGAAGGCGCGAAGAGCGATTGCGATGCGTGATCTCGCGCGCGCGGCGGCGGAGAGGTTCCACGCGAGTCAGGTTGGCCGTATAATTCCAGTACTGGTAGAAGGCGTCATTGAAAGCGAGCCCGGAAAGCTTTTTGGACGGGCTAAAAGTTTCGCCGGTGCGGTGTTCGATGGTGACCCGGCGCTCATTGGAAGCGTGACTGGAGTGCGCGTGACTTCATCCGGGCCGGAAGGGGTGCGCGGCGTAATGGAGAAAGTGCGCGGGCAATAAGGAGATGGTAAGAGTGATGGCGGAAGATTGTCTGTTTTGCCGGATAGTAAGCAAGGAAGTCGGTAGCGATATCATTGACGAGAGGCCGTCGGCCATTGCGTTTCGGGACGTGAATCCGCAGGCGCCCGTGCACGTGCTCGTTGTTCCACGTGAACATGTATCCACAGTAGCGGATATCGTGTCTGGCCCAGATTCCCGAGAGATACTCTCAGATGTGTTCTTTCTAATAGGCGATATCGTTGTGAGCGAAGGGATCGCGCAAAGTGGATATAGGATCGTCATCAACGTCGGCGAGGATGCCGGGCAAGCGATCGATCACCTGCACTTCCATCTCTTTGGCGGAAGGTTCATGGGCTGGCCACCTGGCTAACGCAAAAAGGGGTCTGACCCCTTTTTTGCACGGGAAAGGGAAGAATATTGTGGATTTCAAAGAAACGTTGAAGCGTGACCTCGGAAGCGCTCTCAAAAGCGGTGACAAACTCAGGCTCTCCACCATCAGGATGATGCTCTCGGAGATTCACAACGCCGAGATCGCCAGGAGTGGCGAACTCACAGATGAAGAGTATGCGGCCATTGTGGCGCGCGAAGCGCGAAAGCGCGCCGAATCGATAGAGGAGTTCACGAAAGCCGCCCGGCAAGACCTTGTTGACAGGGAGACGTATGAGCTCTCTGTAATTCGGGCCTATATGCCCGAGCAGTTATCTGACGACGAAATAATGAAGATCGTCTCTGAGACAATCGATGAAGTGGGCGCTTCTTCTCCATCAGACTTTGGAAAGGTAATGGGTAAGCTGATGCCAAAGCTCAAAGGCAAGGCTGACGGCAAGAAAGTCAACGTGCTGGTTCGCGAGATGCTTGCGCGATGAGTGAACACAAACAGAAATTGAGTGACGTTACCGAAGTGAAAATAGTGATTCCGCACAAGCAGGCAATGGTGTCGCTTCTTGGCCAGGGAGACAGGTTCCTGAAGATAATCGAGGAATCGTTTGATTGTCGAATCGTTGCGCGTGGTAATGAAATAGATCTCAATGGAAGCGCCAGCGAGACAAAATCGTGCACCAGGCTTTTTGAGGAGTTGGTCGAGCTTCTCGAGGAAGGCCTTGTGATAACAGATGAGAATCTCGCTATCACAATTGACATGGTCAGGCGTGGTGAGATTCTTAAATCCACTCAAGTTTTCAAAGATGTAGTTCTGACCACACGCGGCAAGATAATCAGGCCCAGGACGCCCGGACAGAAGCGATACGTTGAGATGATGCGGAAATCGACGATAGTCTTCAGCATCGGGCCGGCCGGAACGGGCAAGACGTACCTGGCTCTGGCTTACGCTGTGCAGTGCTTGCTCGACAAAAAGGTGAATCGCCTCGTTCTCACCAGGCCGGCGATCGAGGCGGGAGAGAAGCTGGGCTTCCTTCCCGGAGACATCTGCCAGAAGGTTGACCCTTACCTGCGGCCTCTGTACGACGCTCTTTACGAGATGTTGGGCGCCGAGAAGTTTCACCGGATGCTGGATCGGGGATCGATAGAGGTGGCCCCGCTTGCTTTCATGAGAGGACGCACACTCAACGATTCCTTCGTAATTCTGGACGAGGCGCAAAACACGAGCCCGGAGCAAATGAAGATGTTTCTTACCAGGCTCGGGTTTGCCAGTCGCGCGGTCATCACCGGTGACGTAACACAGGTGGACTTGCCCAGGGAGATCAAATCAGGACTCTTGCTCGTGAGCGACATCCTGCAAAAAATAGAAGGCGTATCATTTGTGAGTCTCGACGCGTGCGACGTGGTGAGGCACAAGATAGTCCAGCAGATAGTGGAAGCGTACAAGGAGTATGAGTTGCGGAACGGCCAGGATTGATGTGCTTGTAAGAATAACGGGGCGGCTTGATATCCGCGGACGCGAGGCTCGAAGACTGAAGCGTTCGTTGTCAAAGATGATGAGGAAGCTTGCGCCTGGAAAGAATTTCGAACTGAGCATAGCGTTTCTTGGAGAAGAAGAGATCAGGCGCCTCAACCGCGAGTACCGCAGTGTCGACGAAGACACCGATGTCATCTCGTTTCCACAGATGTCACATGATGAAATAGCGAATTCTTGTGGCGGCGGGATGGGACAGCCGGCGCCGCTGGGAGACATAGGCATCGGCGTTGACGTGGCGCGGCGGCAGGCCGCCGAGCGTGGGCATCCCGCATTCGAGGAGATAGAGCTTCTGGCGGCGCACGGCCTGCTCCATCTGTTCGGTTACGATCATGGGAACCTCGAGGGATCGCGTGCTATGGCCGCGGCCGAGAGAATGTTGGTGGGAAAGAGCATGATTGAGCATTTTGAACGGGAGAATTGAATGCCTAACGTCACAGGGATTATCGCGCTGGTTATATTGATCGGCGTGGCGGCGTTTCTTGCCGCCGCCGAGACGGCGCTGATGAGGGTTGGCCGTATCAGGGTAAGATATCTGGTCGACAAAAAGGTGAAAGGCGCCGATGGGCTGGAAAAGCTGATAGAGAACACAGACTACTTTATGCCTCCACTTCTCTTGTTGATACTGCTCGTTCAGCTTACATCCGCGTCGCTTGCGACATGGGTTGCGATACGGCTCACACACAATCCGGGGCTTGGGGTTGCCGCGGGCACCGCGGTTATCACTATCATGATGTTTGTTTTTGGGGAACTCGTGCCCAAAGCGGCCGCGAGCCACCAGCCCGAGCGCTTTGCTCTTGGCGTCACGAGACCGATTACCGCCCTGAGCTGGATATTGCACCCGATAGCCGTTGTGTTTGAGTTTATAGCGCGCGTTACTCTGAAGATGTTGCGGCGCGAAACGCTGTCAATCGATCTTATGGTTCGCGACGAGGGCGAGATCAAAGCTATGGTCAGCGCCGCCGAGGAGCACGACGTTATCGAGGAGGAGGAGAAGGAGATGATTCACTCCGTCTTCGAGTTCTCCGACACGCTCGTGCGAGAAGTCATGGTTCCACGCCCGGACATGATCACGTTACCGGCCAGGGCGACTATCCAGGACGCGCTCGCGCTGATTATCGATCATGGATACTCGCGCATACCGGTGTACGGCGAAAACGTTGATGACGTCAAAGGGGTGCTTTATGCCAAGGATCTAATAAAGTACCTGCGGCAGGGGAGGCTCGACGTGGCTGTGGCAGGGCTCGCGCGCGATGCGTTTATGGTTCCCGAGACGAAACTGCTCAGTGCCATGCTGCACGACTTCAAGAAGCGCAAGGTGCACATGGCGGTGGTGGTTGACGAGTATGGCACCGTTGCCGGCCTTGTTACGATAGAGGACCTGCTGGAAGAGATCGTGGGCGAGATCGTTGATGAGTTCGACCGCGAGATCGAACTTGTAGAGAAAATAGAGAAAGGTTGCTACAGGGTGGACGCGCGCGTTCATTTAGACGATCTGAACGAGATGCTTCAGATAGAGCTGCCGAAGGAAGAGGACATTGACACGGTCGGTGGATTGGTCTTGAAGGCGCTCGGGCACGTTCCAGCCATCGGCGAGTCGTTTGACTATGAGGGCGTGTCTATAACCGTCGAGAGAATACGCAACAACAGGATATCCAGGGTTGTCGTGAGAGTTCTTTCCACGACGGCGGACTGAGGCGCAGCGGTGGACGGCGCCTGACCCGAAAATAGCTCCGTGCAGTGATCTCCTCCCGGGCGAGGGAGTTCTGATCTCCTCCCCCGCAGACGGGGAGGATTAAGGTGGGGGGCGAGGTACCCCCCTGACAAGGGGGACTAGGGGGGGTTCTGCCCCAACCCTCTCCCAGGGGGCGAGGGAGTACAAACTGCAATAAGGAAGTTCCGACTATGTTTGAGCAAGTTGAGCGCAATGGGGTTCGCGTGCTGACCTCCACCGCGCTGGAGGCGGAGGTCGGTGTGCGCGTCGCTTTCACCGGTCGCGCGTCGGGTGCCGCTGAGAGCCTCAACGTGTCTTATAACGTCGGAGACGATCCATCATTAGTCGCCAGGAACAGAGGTCTCGTTTCCGAAGCGCTGGAGCTGCCGCTGGACAGGTGGGTTCTTGGCCAGCAGGTTCACGGGCGCGTGGTGACCGAGGTCGGGCCGCTCGAAGTGGGGCGAGGCGCGCGCGAGGGCCACTCCGCTCTTCCCGGTGCCGATGGGTTGGTGACGTCTCTCGAGGATGTGTCACTGGCTGTGCTTACTGCGGATTGTGTTCCATTGATATTTGTCGCGCCGCTCGGGAATACAATAGGAGTCGTACATGCCGGATGGAGAGGCGTTCTCGCAGGGATTGTCTCCGTTGGCTTGCGTAACGTGATGTGGCCCGCCGCCGGCATGAAATGTCTTGTCGGCCCGCACATTGGGCCATGTTGTATGGATGTAAGCGAAGATGTCGCTGACGCTTTTGAGCGTGAGTTCCACGGCAAGGACGTAGTTCAAGGATCGAAGCGCCGGTCACTCGACCTTTTTCGCGCCTGCTCATCGCAATTGCTGGCCGCGGGAGTTCGCGAAAAAGACATTTTCAATAGCGGATTTTGCACGATGTGTTCGGGCGAATACTTTTCTTACCGCGCCGACGCGTCCTGCGGCAGACAGATGTCGATTGCCTGCATTGTGGGCGCGCGATGAACGCTGATGTCGTGCGCGCGAGAGTTGTTGTGAGCGGAAGAGTGCAAGGTGTGTTTTTTCGCGCTGAAACAAGAGAGATGGCCCGCGGGCTCGATATCGCTGGATGGGCAGCCAATAGAATTGACGGCACGGTCGAGATTGTCCTCGAGGGAAACGAGAAATTCGTGCGTCAGGCAATCGAATGGTGTGGCCGTGGGCCCGCCACCGCGCGCGTCGATAATGTCGATATTCGGTGGGAGGCGCCGGAGGGAGAAAGGGGCTTTAAGATTCTCGCCACTGGAGATGAGCGATTTACATGATGATGTTTTCAAAGGAATCAAACCACACTCAAACGAAGTCCATTGAGAGTTCTTTGCGCGAAAATGTGCGCAATGTAATGGCGCGCATAGAAGCAAGCGCTATGCGGGCGGGGAGGGATCCCGGTCAGGTCAGATTGCTTGCGGCGACAAAGAACAGAAGCGTGGCTCAGATAGAAGCTTCAATTGCCGCGGGCGTAAGATTGATAGGCGAGAACAAAGTCCAGGAGTTCGCGGGCAAGGCAAGCGCTATTGAAGGGGCGGTGGAGATACACTTTATCGGCCATCTGCAGCGCAACAAGGTGAGGCAGGTGGTGGGGATGGTGGAGTTGATACATTCGCTGGACAGTGTGAGGCTCGCGCGGGAGATAAACGACATATCCGCGAAAAAGGGGATCGTACAGAAGGCGCTGATACAGGTGAACGTCGCGGAGGAGGAGAGCAAGTCCGGCATTGCCCCTCGTGAGCTGGAATGGTTCTTAAAAGAGATAAAAGATCTCAGAAATCTGGACGTCAGGGGGCTTTCGACGATTGCGCCGTACGCCAGGCGAGGAGAAGAGGTTCGCTGGGTGTTTAAGAGATTACGCGAGCTGTCGTCCGGCTTTGAGACAGAGCGGACAGGTTTCAGATTGAAGGAATTGTCGATGGGAATGACGAACGATTTTGAGATAGCAGTAGAGGAGGGTTCGACGATTGTTCGCATAGGCGCCGCGATTTTCGGCTTGGGGCCGCGGGTTGACGGTGAGCCAGACAAGGAGGTTGTGTAGATGCCTGGTTTTTGGGGAGGGGTCGTTGAGTGGCTTGGACTCAAGGAGCCTGATGAATTTGGGGAGATGAGAGCCAGGGAGGAAGCGGTAGAGGAGATATCGGATCGAGTGCCTCGCAGGAGAGGTTCCGAGAGGATACTTCAGTCCGTGCCCGAAGCTACATCGAAGGTTCACGTAATAGAGCCCAAAGGCTTTAACGACGCCGAGCAAATAGGGGCGAAGTTCAAGAACGACACACCTGTGATCGTGAACCTTCAGAGCATTGACAGAGAGCTCTCGAGACGCCTCATTGATTTTGTGAGCGGTCTTGCATACGGTCTGGACGGCGGCATCCAGAGGGTCGCGGAGATGGTGTTCCTGTTGACACCGGCAAGCATCGAAGTTTCCGCCGAAGACCGCAAGTGGATGCGTGAAAAAGGGTTTTTCAATCAGTTTTGACAATCGTCAAGACGGCCGATTGGATGTTGACCAGGACAGGCGGCTGATTTTTTGTACCGGGCCGGTTTGATAGGAACAGGCAGCATGGGCACGTCCATGCTGGGCGCCTGGATTGAGTCGGGCACGTTGCGTCCGGAAGATATTCTTGTTGCCGAGCGGGATGCCGGGAAGGCTGAAGCGGCGCGTGATTTATTTGGTGTGGCGATAGGTGGCGTATCCGAAATCGGGGCAGAGTGTGAAATAGTGATACTGGCTGTCAAACCACAGGACAGCCAGCCGGTTCTTTCCGAGTTGACCGGCGTTTTGAAAAGTTCGCAGACGCTCATGTCTATAGTGGCTGGGCTGACAGTTGGCGCCATCAGAAGACAGTTGGGCGAAGGTTTGTCCGTTGTGAGGATCATGCCCAATATGGCCGCTCGCGTACGGGCGGCGGTTTCAGTTTTTACAGTAGATGCCGGAGCGGAAGAGCCGGATACGATTGGAATTAAGAACTTGCTGGCGGCTATGGGAGAATTGGAGGAAGTCGAGGAGAAGTGGATGGATCTCGCCACGGCGATGAGTGGAAGTGGTCCAGCTTACTATTTCTATCTGACAGAAGCCCTGGAAAACGCGTGCGTGGCGCAGGGCATGCCAAAAGAGATGGCGCGAAAACTGGCAAGAGAAACTCTGTGGGGCGCCGCCAGGATGATCAAGGAAACAGGGATCGACCCCAAAGAGTTGCGGCGCGCCGTCTCGTCGCCGGGCGGCACTACGCTTGCCGCCTTGAGCGAGATGGAAAAGGCGGGCTTCGCGGAGATCGTAGTGAAGGCTGTTGAAGCGGCCAGGCGCCGGGCGGGGGAGTTGGCGCAGGAATAACTAACATGGAGGTAGGTTCTGATGTCATTGACTCCAATGGACATCCATCACAAGGAGTTCAAGTCGGCTCGTTTTGGCGGTTATAACGAGGAGGACGTCGATCTGTTTCTCGACGTAGTGGCGGAAGAGTTCGAGAAGTTGATCCAGGAGAACAACGACAATAATATCCAGGCGGAGCACCTGAAGAAAAGGCTCTCTGAGTTCGAAGAGATGCAGATGTCGCTGCAAACAGCGCTTCTGGCCGCAAGCAAATCCGCGGAGGCTGTGAAGGAGCAGGCAGGGCAGGAGTCAGAGGCTCTCATAAGCAAGACCCGGCAGGAGTCTGAATCACTGATTCGCGGCGCCCAGGAGCAGGCGAGACATATGTTGATCGCGGCTCAAAACGACTGCCGGAAAATTGAGCGCGCCACAATGGAACTCCAGGAAGTAAAGAAGCGGTACCTGGAATCGATAAAAAAGAGAGCAAACGCCCAATTAGAGCAGATTTCCGAGTGGGAGTCGCGCGATGACGCGGAAGGGGTTGTCGTGGAGGAAGCCGTGCTCGAGGTTGCGCCTCCGGCGGCAGTGGAACCGCCGCCCCTAGTTGAACCACCGGCGCGCGAGGTGACCGCGCAACCTCCAGCCAATGCCCAACCCGCGCCAGTGGCCGATAAACCGTCTGAAACCGCGGCGCTGACGCCACCTACCCTGGAGGAAGCGCCTCTTCCTGAGGCAAAACCGCAAGTCGAGCAGCGCGTCATTGATAGGACGCCCGAAGCGCCCGTAGCGCGTGAAGCGATAGCTTCGCCGAATGCGCCGCCGCCCGCCAGGGGAAACGAACGGCCAGCGCCCGGTACGCCCGAGCTCGCCAGGGAAACCAATATGCCTGAAGAGAAAGCCGCGCCTCCGAGCTCGAGGCTTGTTGATGAAGTGCTGGCTATTGACTCGGCAGATGAGTCCGTGTTTGGTGAATTAGATAACGCGGCGCCGTTCGATGATCCTGAAAAGGGCCATAGGATTCGCAAAGACAAGCGAGACAAGCATTTTTTCTGGGAGTAAAGAAAGAGCGCGTTATTGTTGAACAGGGCGCCCGAGTGGGTGCCCTTTGCGGTTTCCACTCCAGGAGAAAAGACATGGATACAGGTGGTAAACCCCCCTCGCCCCCCTTATCAGGGGGAAAAATGCCTTCCGCTCGCTCGCACGCGAGTGGGAAAGTAATAACGGTAAGGGTTTGCCCGAGATCACAAAAGCCGAGGGTTGTAGAGGATGCAGGTGGTTGCTATAAGGTCTACGTTTCAGCGGCACCTGAAAAAGGCAAAGCTAACAAACAGGTTGTCAAAATCCTCGCTCGACACCTGGGGCTGAGAAAGACATCGTTAGAGATCATCAGAGGACAGTCGTCGAGGGAGAAGTTGATAAAAATCCACGAGTGAGGCAATGCGTATGCTTGTAATGCTTCGTGATGAATGGTAGAATGCGGACGTGACGAGCGAGCAACAACATTCAAACATGAGACTTTTTACAGCCTTCCCCCTTTCCGTGGAGGTGCGCGAGTATGTGGTTGGGGTCATTGACGAGCTTGCGGAAAGTATTGAGGGAGTCAGGTGGACGCCTTCTGAGAACTTGCATGTGACATTGTGCTTCATAGGTGATTGCTCCTGGGAAAAGGCGCTTGAGATGATCCCGTGGATGGAGAAGGCCGCGCGGCGTCTCCCACTGACGTTAACTGTCGGAGGAGTGAGTAATTTTCTGTCACGGGGGTCTGCTAGAGTAATATGGGTAGGAGTTCACGATACGATTGGCGCAATCGAGGAAGTGTACAACGTGCTCGAAAAAGGCGTTAAAAAGTGTGGCTTACCACGCGAGAAACGAAAGTACCGACCACATATTACTATCGGCAGGGCAAAAGGACGTTTTGCGCCAATAACTTCAGAGCTCGCAAATCGAATTAAAAAAAACGATATTCTGTTAAAGGCGGAGCAGATCGTCCTGTACAAGAGTGAGCTTGGTGGCATGAACGCCGTGCACACAGAGATAGCAAGAGTCGGCTCACGGGTCATTGGTGTATAACGAAAGGGTGAGAGTATTGGAGAAAGAAAAATCACTGGAAATGGCGCTCATGCAGATCGAGCGGCAGTTCGGTCGAGGGTCCATCATGAAGCTGGGCGCCGAGGCCGATCGCATGGCGGTCGAGGTGGTTCCAACCGGTTCGCTGGCTATTGATATCGCGCTTGGCGTCGGTGGCATGCCCCGCGGAAGGGTCATCGAGGTGTTCGGGCCCGAGTCGAGCGGCAAGACCACGATCGCGCTCTCGGTCGTAGCGGCGGCACAGAGGATGGGAGGGGTGTGCGCTTATGTAGACGCGGAAAACGCGCTGGATCCGCAGTACTGCGCGGCGCTCGGCGTCAACATTGACGAGTTGTTGATAAGCCAGCCCGATACCGGCGAGCAAGCGCTAGAGATCACAGAGCTTCTGGTCAGGAGCGCGGCGGTAGACGTGGTAGTCATCGATTCAGTCGCGGCGCTCGTGCCACGCGCGGAGATCGAAGGCGATATCGGCGACTCGCACGTCGGGCTTCAGGCGCGACTCATGTCGCAGGCTCTCCGGAAACTGTCCAATGCGATCAATCGGTCGAATACGATAGTGCTATTCATTAACCAGCTTCGCGAGAAGATCGGAGTGATGTTCGGCAATCCTGAGGTCACGCCGGGGGGTAGAGCCCTCAAGTTCTACTCTTCCGTGCGGCTTGACCTTCGGAAGATAGACACCATCAAGAACGGGACGGACATCGTTGGAAACCGCGTCAGGGCGCGTGTGGTGAAAAACAAGGTGGCGCCACCATTCCGCAACGCGGAGTTCGACATTATGTACGGTGAGGGCATATCAAAAGAAGGCGACATTCTTGATCTCGGCGTGTTTTACGAGGTCGTCAAGAAGAGCGGCGCATGGTACATGTACAAAGAAGACCAACTCGGACAGGGTCGGGAGAACGGCAAGGCGTTCCTGAAAGAGCATGTCGATATCTCAAAAACTATCGAAGGTGTCATTCGAGAAAAAGCGGGTCTTTCTCCAGCGCCCGAGAAAAAAACCGGGGATCTGGCGGACGCGACGCCCGTGCAGGTGACCCCCATCGACAAGGCATCCAAAACAAGTGGAAAAAGCGCCACCAGACGCAAGTAGCGATGACTGCCGGCGCGGCGAGGGAGGGCCGGATACCAGAGCTCTCGAGCGCGCGCTGCGATTCATTGAGTACAGGCCCAGAAGCGCGGAGGAGATACGGGAGCGCTTGCGAAGATGGGGATACGACGCTGATATCGCCAATCAGGTCATCTTGTTCCTCGAGGCGGCGGGCATCGTCGATGACAGCGAGTTTGCCCGCCTGTTCATGAATGAGCTTTTGCGCAAAGAGTTGGGATACTATCGAATTCGCTCGGAACTGCAAAAAAAGAGGCTGAACCGGGATCTGGTGGAGGAGCAGATGGCGTCTTATCCGATAGAAAAGGAGACGGAAAGGGCCTGCGCGGTTGCTGAGCGTCGGCTTGAGAGAGTAAGCGGCGAGGATTCTCTTGCCGCACAAAAGAAGATATCGAAATATCTGGTTCGCCGTGGTTACTCGTCACACGTGGCGCGCGCGGCAATCCGGCTTGCCGCGCGAGTTGACACTCAAACAGGTCGGGAATTAGAATGACAACAGCGAAAGTGGGCGCTGAAATATTATGGAATTATTTAATATACAAGGGTCTGTTACTTTAGATAAGAGTGAGGATTGTTTTCGAGCGGGCGTGAACTGTCAGCAATAGTGCCTGTTTCGAGATACTTGTATATAGCGCCGAGCATTGCTCGGCGTTTTTTTATAGAGAGGAGGTCATTGAAATTATATACACGATAATTGCCGTTATTGCTGTTCTGACTGGAATTCTCGTGGGATTTTTGGGGCGCAAGCACCTTGCCGAAGGCCGGATCGCCAAATCCGAATCCCACGCCAGGAAGCTTGTCGACGAGGCAAAGCGAGAAGTCGACAATTTGAGGCGTGAGGCGCTGGTAGAAGCCAAGAATGAAGTATTTTCCATGAAGGAGGACGCTGATCGGGAGATCAAGAGCCGACGAAGCGACTTGCAGAGGTTGGAGCGTCGTTTGGGCCAGCGTGAAGAGGCGCTCGAGGACAAGGAGGCGGAGGTCGAGAAGAGGAAAAAGGGAATCGTTAGCGCGGAGGCGCAACTGGAGTCCCGGAAGTCCAAGCTCGTCAAGGTGGCCGCCGAGCAGAAGAAGCTCCTTGAAAGGGTTGCCAGGATGACCGTGCCGGAGGCGAAAGAGTACCTGATGCAAACGATAACCGAGGAGGTAAAGCGCGAGAGCGCTATTTTTATCAAGGAGGAGGAGTCGCGGGCGCGGGAAGAGGCCGAGAAGCGGGCCCGCAAGATCATGTCGATCGCAATTCAGAGATGTGCGTCTGATCATGTCGCGGAGACCACAGTGTCGGTGGTGCCGCTCCCCGGCGATGAGATAAAAGGTCGAATTATCGGTCGTGAGGGCAGGAATATACGGACGTTCGAGAACGTTACAGGCATCAACCTCATTATCGATGACACGCCTGAAGCGGTAGTGCTTTCCAGCTTCGACCCGGTACGCAGGGAGATCGCAAGACTCACGCTGGAAAAATTGATAGCCGACGGCAGAATTCAACCGGCGCGTATCGAGGAAATGTACGAAAAGTCCAAGGCCGAGGTGGAAAATCAGATCCGGGAGGCGGGGGAAGAAGCGGCTTTCGATGTAGGAATCAGCAACCTCAACAAGGAGTTGGTCAGGGCTATGGGGCGTCTCAAATACAGGACGTCGTACGGCCAGAATGTGCTGGTGCACTCGCTGGAGGTCGCGCATCTTTCGGGAATAATGGCTTCAGAGTTGGGGATTGACCCGAAGTTGCCCAAGCGCGCCGGATTTCTGCACGACCTTGGCAAAGCAATAAGCCACGAGGTAGAAGGATCTCACGCGCTAACAGGAGCTACACTCGCAAAGCGGCTGGGAGAAAGCAATTCTGTCATACACGCGATAGAGGCGCACCACGGTGAGGTCGACGTGAAGACCATTGAAGCGGTTCTCGTCCAGGCGGCGGACGCCATCTCCGCGGCGCGGCCGGGCGCGAGGCGCGAGACGCTTCAGAGTTACATCAAGCGGCTGGAGAAGCTGGAGACGCTTGCGGACTCGTTCCCTGGCGTGGAGAGAACATTCGCTATGCAGGCGGGCAGAGAGATAAGAATCGTCGTCCAGTCGGATTTAGTCGATGACCTGCAGAGCGTGACTCTGGCGAGGGACATTGCCAGAGAGGTTGAGGATCAACTTGATTATCCGGGCCAGATAAAGATCACCGTAATCCGTGAGACCAGGGCCGTCGAATACGCCAAGTAAAGTAAACGCGTGGTTCTCGCGATGTGCTTTGGGTCGCTACTGTCACGTGACTCCCGGCTTTGCGGTAGACGCAGCGGTAGACGGTGCCTGACTCCTGACCTGACCTGACTTATAAGTAAAGCAAGTGAGTGGCTCCTGCGGGTGGACGTATGATTTACGCTGAAGGCTCGCGTCCTTCCGGGGAACGCGAAGTAATTGATTTTGTCTCAAAAATAACGGAGGCCTCGAGGCGCCGTATCGAAGAGAAACTTCCCCACGGATTCGTTCGTCTCAAGGTTGCGGAGGCGGAGCGAAGACAGGCGCAGCAGGATATCCGTTCCGTGGAAGACATCGTGTGCGAACTCGCGCGAAACTCGAGGGACGCGGGCGCTCGCCACGTTCTGGTGGCTTTTCAAAAAGAGAAGGGGCGCTTCCGCAGTATCTCTGTGCTGGACGATGGTTGCGGTATCCCCACAGACATGCACCAGATGGTTTTTGAGCCGCGCGTTACATCAAAGCGAGAGGATTTTGAGGAGGATAGATACGGGGTGCACGGGCGGGGCATGGCGCTTTTTTCGATACGATCCCGATCGATCAGCGCCCGGATTGTTTCCTCGAGTCCGAATGGCGGAACGGTAATCAGCGTCTTGGTCGACACGTTGATGGTGCCGGAGCGTTCGGATCAGGCTACGCTTCCGATTATAGAGGAAAAAGAGGTTGGCCTTGAGATCGGCGCCGGCTCGCACAATGTGGCAAGGGTTCTATCGGAGATGTCGACCGATTCCCGGAATGTGGATTATTACCTCGGCTCGGTTGCTGAGATACTGGCAACGGCAAGAATGTTATCGACCGATCATGACACGCGCAATTCGCCCTGGGCAAACCTCGCGAGAATCGATGACATCAGGCTACTGGCTGAAGTTTCAAAAACCAGGTTGGGTTTGTCGGTATCCGAGAGGAACGCGTACCGCGTTGTGAACGGTGAGATTGTTCCACTTGAAACCATGTTGAAGCGGGCGAAAGACGCTACAGGGATTAGCAGGAAGGCCTGTAAGGCATCGCCGGGAGCGGACGGCATCAGGAGCGGACGGCTCCGAAGCCCGTTACGAAAGCTTTCAAAAGATGATCTCTCCGAGATAGGTGAACGGTGCGGGCAGATTGTCGAGGGTGTGTTAGGGCGTTACTACATGAAGCCCGCGGGCACTATCAGGATCCGGCGAGGCAAGGGAAAGATAGTAATGTCGTTTTTCATCATCGGAGAAGATGGAGATGGGGAATGAGACTTGCCCGACACCGATGGTTCATCGCGATTGCCGTACTGGTCGCTCTCGTTCTGGCGGCGTCTATCGCGGGGTTCTTGTGGTGGCGTGAGAGCGCGCGCTCAAACAGCGAGAAGAGGTACGAGAACATTGCGTCGAGGGATTGGCGAAGAATATTCGATCGGGCAAATCTTGTTACGGTAGCGTTGCTGAAGGTTGAATCCCTGACCGACCTCACGGGTGTCGCGACCGAGGCGTCGGATATGACAAAAGAGATCGCGAAGATTGCCTCTGAGCGCAAGAAAAGTGAAATGCCCCGTGGACAGAAAGCAACGGTAGCCAGGGAATCTGTGGCGCTCGAATCACTCGGTAAATATCTGGAGATGCTGGACGAACTCGCGCTAAAGGTCAATGCCGAAGAACTCTTGAAAACGAGAAGCCTGATCGAAGATCGCGCGAGAGTCGCGCAGGCCAACGTAGACGATTTTCTGGCGTCCGCCAGATGGCTCAACGGGAACATAACGGGAGATTTCTATTCAGCCGGTTCAATGCTTCAGGCCGTAATCCAGCCCGTGGACAGGGCGCAGGAAGAAATGAAAAGCGCGGTTTTCGAGGCCGTCAACGCATTCATGGATGCCGACATATCGCGCCATGATTTCGATTTGATATGGGCGATGCTGTCGAGCAAGCTTCATATGGTGCTGGGGTACTACAAGATAAACAAGGAGAATCTCAACGTGGGGTGGAAGAAGGCATGGGGCGATAAGAAGCCGGTAAGTTTTTATGTCAACAAATCGCAGATATCATTCCCCGGCGCCGGAAGCGCCGCCGTAAATGTGATCGTTTACACGGAAAAGAGCGGCATCAGAAGAGGAAAGGTGCGACTCCTTTACGAGAACGGCTGGAAACTCGACAGCTACCCATTCGCCGGTTTTGGATAGGGATCCGCTTAACTTTGGGGTCAGTCCCACATGGCGCGTCCGTGCGCCATGTGGGACTGACCCCGGTTGTATTTGATGTTAGTGTACAGGTTCAAGGTTTAATTGACGATATAAATTCTGTAGTTTGAAATGAATCAACCGAGGTTGGGGTGGAAGAAAATGCAACTGTCGGACAGAGAGATACAGAATACGCTCGATCTGCTGAAAAAAAAGGAGAAAATGGGAGAGGGCAAAGAGGCTATCCTGCTTAGCGAGAAAGAGATAAAGGGCATCCAGGAAGTCGTGAAGCAGATAGACTCCGTGCCCGAGGTTCGCAAGGACAAAGTTCAGAAGATCAAGAAAGCGATAGAGTCTTCCAGTTACGATGTGACAGGGGACGATATCGCCAAGAAGCTCGTTGGCCGCATGATTTCAGACAAGCTGCACTAGTGTTACGTCAACACTTGGCTTTATCTAGCTTTTGATTCAAGCAAATCGAGCGATATTGAGATGGATCCCGGTCTGTGGTTGAAAGTCGAGGCCAGTCGCAGGCGAAACGACCCACGTAAGACAACTAATGGTTGCCGAGCATGGTGCGGCTTAGGGGTAAGTCCTGCCCACGAATAATCGTGGAGAAGACGGCGTGGTTCCGGCCGTAGGCCTGAGCCGCAAACTCTCAGCAGGCGAGTGTGGGGGCAAAGACCAGGTCAGCGGGATCCATCTCATTTTCTTGCCCGGTTCTGAAAGAGGCAAGGGAGTCGGATCGAGTTGTATGGACATCGCGGTTTCGTGGACACCTATTTCTTCCTGTGATAACCTACCAGAAATGATCCTATGCGGGAGGAAGACGTTGGAATCAGGCACTGTCAAGTGGTTCAATCCGGAGAAAGGATTTGGCTTGATAGAACGAGAAAGCGGAAAGTGTGTTTCTGTGGATTTCTCGGATATCAACGCCGAGGGATACCGGTTGCTCAATGAAGGTGAAGTCGTGCGGTTCAAAGTGGTTGATGGCGACAGGGGACCAAGGGCGACCGATGTCACCAGGCAAGACATATAACTGTTTCGCAAAGCCAGAAATCGTGGCCCTGTTTAGCCACAGCATAAGCGCGACGCGCGTAGAAATCCGGAGGTGGAGTTGCAGGTAATTGTAAAGGGAAAAAATATCCAGGTCACGGATGCTCTTCGTGAGTATGCTACAGCAAAAGCGTCTAAGATACAGAAGTTGGGAGTGGAGATTCGCGGGATAGTGGTAACGCTGTTGGTCGAGAAGAACCCCAGTATCCGGCAAAACCAGATCGCTGATATCGATCTCTACTGCAACGGCGTGGCGTTCCGGGCGGTAGGTCGTGACAGGGACATGTATGTCGCTGTCGATCAGGCTGTCTCCAGGGCGCAGCGGCAGATAGCCAGGCGACACGGCAAGAAGGTAAATCGCGCGCAGGTCCAACCTGGCGCGCAGGACGTCCAGATGAATGACAGGGAAGATATGACGCCCTCCATCGTCAAAGTGAAGGCGATATCGCACAAGCCGATGACGTCCGAGGAGGCGGTTCTCCAGATGGAAACGGTCGGTCACGATTTTTTCGTTTTTACCGATTCTGAGAGTGAAAATACCAACGTCGTTTACCGGCGTTTCGATGGGAACTACGGCGTGATAGACTACGGCGTTACTGACCAGGGGAGATGACCGGCCGTGGCCAGCCTGATTGGTTATTTGAAAAAAATCTTGAAATCTATCGCTGAGACGTTTCTGGCTGGCGGCGCGGGGATACGATGGTAAGGCGATCCAATCTCGAGCTCGATGACTCGCTCTTCGAGGGTGAGAAAAGAAAGTCGCGCGGCGGACGTCGACGGACGCCTGACGAACCGAAGGCGCCGGGTTCTTTTGTTCCAACCGGTAGAGCCGATAACGCCCTGGCTGTCTCAGTTGTCCTTGCCGCCCTCCTTCTGATGCTCCTGGGCTTCATATCTGGCAAGGAGAACTGGTTCGCTGTCGTTTTTATCGGATTGATGTTCCTCGCCTCCGAGCTTTTTGCTCTGCCCATGAAGTCTGGAGGTCGCCTGTCTGTAGCGTTGTTGCCACTTGCAATGGCGATGATGATATCAGGCCCGTTCGGCACGGCTGTCGTGGCGTTTTTCGGCGTGCCGATCTTCTTCATGGAGCGAGGGGAGCACGGCGCCAGGCGTGTGGTCTTTAACACGTCCCAGCTAGTTTTTGCGGCTGCCGCCGCGGGGATGGTGTTCAAATATACGGGAGGTGGCGCGGGTCTGGACGCCACCCTCAAAAATAGCGGCGGGCTGATCTTGCCGTGGATACTCGCGACAATCGTATTTTTCGTGTTCAATACCTTGCAGGTTACGCCGGTGCTGGCGCCTGATGGGGAGCGGATGTTTCACTTCTGGCAAAGGCGGCTGTTGCCCAGGCTGCCGGGGTACGCGTTCTACTCCGTCATCGGATTCCTTGCCGCGGTGGTATACATAAAACTCCAGCCCCCCGCTGTCGTGCTGCTGTTCGCGCCGATACTTGCGGTAAGGGTCGTATACACGCGTTACGGCATGATGCGCGATGTCTGCGACAGTACTACCCTCGCGATCGTAGAGACTATCGAGGACGGAAATATCTTTATGGAGGGGCATAGTCTTAGTGTAGCGGAGATCGCGGTTGCTATCGCGGACGAGATGGATTTTGAGGAGGAAGACGAGCACTGCCTGCGACAGGCCGCTCTTCTACATGACATGGGCAAACTCGCGCTTGATCCGTCGATTGTCGACAAGGCGGACATTCTTTCGCCGGATGAGTACGATGAGATGAAAAAACACCCGCTTATAGCCGCGAACATAGTATCGAAAGAGCAGTCGTTTGCCGTGGTGGAGTCCATTATCAGGCACCACCACGAGATGAGCGACGGCAGTGGTTACCCCGATGGGCTGGCGGGCGACATGATACCACCTGGCGCCCGCATCCTCGCGGTCGCGGACGCCTTCGACGCCATGCAGAGGCCCGTGCCTTTCAGAGAGTCTCTTAGCGCGCATGACGCTGTCTCTGAGATCGCGCGTGGCAAGGGAATGCAGTTTGATCCGGATGCCGTGGACGCGTTTCTGAAGGTCGCGATCAAGCGTGGCTTCTGGAGTGGCGCGATCAAGGATCCGGCGCCTATGTCCGCGAGAGAGCCGGAGCAACTTCGGCTTACCGTCGAACCCGGGCAACTGATAGGCGAGGAGGCCGCCCCGCTGGCAAGGGACACGGACGCGGCGTGGCAGAAACCGGTTGGCGCGACTTCGAGTGGTGACGTCTCCTACGACGACGTCAGGGAAGATATCGAGAAAGACATCCGCGAATGGAAGAGGATCGAAAGTGGTCACAGAAGAGTCAGGGAGCAGAAGAAAAAGACGCGCTCCCGCAAAAAAAAGAAACAGGAAGTCGAGGGAGAGGATCCGGAAACCTCGTAGCGCGGTCTTCGACGTAGAGGGCACGGCAGAGGGCTTCGATGACATCGACTTTCAGAACGGGGAGTTCTCAGACGAGAACGTATGTCTATCCAGCAGCGCGTCTTCTTCTTTCGAGGAGATAGAGGACGTGGCGTTGCTTGCCGGAAGCGCCGCGGAAAGTCGAGAGGACGGGAGCGGGAGGGAGGACGCGACGCCGGCAGTGGAAGAAGGTTTTGTAGTTTCAGAACAAGCGCCCGCCAGTCGCAAGTCGCGGGCAGGAGAATCGGTGTCCGAATGTGAGGAGCACGAGGTCAGGGGTCACGTGCGGAAGCCCCCCACCAGGGAGCGCGCCTCCAGGGGACGCCCGCCGATCAGTGGCGGGTTTCCGATCTTGATGCTGCTCATCATAACGGTGGCCGTCGTCACCGTGGTAGTGACTATCATCAAGACCCACCCGGGCGACATAGACTTCAGCAACTTCGTATTCTTCATAGTGGTATTCACAGTGGCGGCGCACTTTGATCTGAAGCTCAAGGGTGGAGGCAAGATCAACCTTGGCCTGGCGCCTCTGCTGGCGGCTCTCATAGCGTTGCCGGTGAACCTGCCTGATGTTCCCTACGCGAAGATAACCGGCTCGGGTTGCGCCCAGGTCGTGTGGGTATTTCTGCTCGGCGTCATCGTGACACTTATTACGCGCGCGATGGGCAAACTTTCCAAGGAGGATATCCTTGGCCGGCTGCTGGACTTATCGGGCGTGGGCCTGGCCGCCCTGGTCTTTTTTGCGCTCATCAAAATACTTCCAAAGAAGCCGGAGCTCCATGGGCACTACACGCCTGCCGTACTGGTCGCCGCGACGGTATGCGCATGCCTGATTTATTTGATGTATCTCGCCCGGGAATCATACGTCCTTTCGTCTGAAGGGGCGTTTCCGGCCGTGGTGTATTTCCAGAGCACGATGCGCAAGTCGTGGCTCCCATTTTGGATTATCGTATTCACCGGAGTGTTCATGGGACTGGTGTTCGTGGGCATCGGGATGTGGTCGTTGTTGATATGCCTGCCGTTGTTGCTGATATTTATGTATGCGCACAATCAGGTCGCAGCCACTGACCAGTATTTGCTCGAAACTATTCGTGTTCTTTCAGCGATTCCCGAGGAGACGGGGATGCTGACAATCGGACACGCCGATCGCGTGGCCCGGCTGTCGGTGGATGTCGCGCACGAGCTTGGACTCTCGCCGGAGGATATGCAACAGGTTGAGTTTGCTGCGTACCTGCACGACATCGGGGTCATAACCAGGCAGGGATCCCACGACCCGTACCAGAGGCAACTCACCGAAGTCGAAGGGGTTATTACCGGGGGCGTGGACATAGTTGGGAAAGTCGATTATCTGGATGTCGCCGCGGAGATACTGGGCGGGCGGGAAGATCTGCGCGACAGGGTGACCAACGTGGACAAGAGGCGAGTTGTCAGCATTGGGGCCGGTATCCTTCGCGCGGTGGATGACTTTGAGTTTCTGGTTCAGGGGAGCGAGTCCAGGGCGCCGCTTTCAGAAAGCGAGATTCTGACCGAGATGAACCTCGAGCGCGGTGTAAAGTATGACAGTAAGGTGCTGAGGGCGATATCTCGCGTGCTTTCAAGATCGCCAGCGGAACAGTAATGTTGAAGGGAGTCCAGAAAGCTCTCCGTTTTGGGGAAGCCAAAAAGACCAAGGAACTCGAGGCGGCTGTCTCCCGGGTCAATGAACTGGAACCTGATGTAAAGAAGCTGTCCGACGAGGAACTGGCGGCGAAGACCCCGGAGTTCAAGCAAAGGCACGAGCAGGGCGAGGGCCTTGAGGATATGTTGCCCGAGGCGTTCGCTGTTGTGCGCGAGGCCGCGCGCCGCAAGCTTGGTGAACGCCACTTCGACGTCCAGATCATGGGCGGGGTTGTTCTGCATCACGGCAGGATAGCCGAGATGAAGACAGGGGAAGGCAAGACCCTTGTCGCGACACTTCCTGTTTACCTGAACCATCTTGATGGCGAGGGCATCCATGTAGTGACCGTGAACGATTACCTGGCGCGTCGGGATAGCGAGTGGATGGCAGGAATATACCGCTTCCTTGGCATGGAAGTCGGGCTAATCCAGGCGCAGATGGATCCACCGGAACGTCGCGTAGCTTACGGCGCGGACGTCACTTTTGGAACCAACAACGAGTTTGGCTTCGACTACCTCCGTGACAACATGGTCATTGACGTCCAGGATCATGTTCAGCGCGGATACCACTACGCTATCGTGGACGAAGTGGACAGCATTCTTGTCGACGAGGCGCGCACACCTCTAATCATAAGCGGCGCGGCGACCGAGTCGGTTCAGTATTACAAACAGTTCGCCCAGATCGCGAAGAAGCTCAGGAAGGGCGAGGATTATGAGGTCGATGAGAAGTCCCGCACGGTCTCGGTGACGGAGGACGGAGTCGCGCGGGTAGAGCAGTTCCTGGGCGTGGAAAATTTATACGATAACGTCCAATCCGACTTCGTTCACCACCTGGAAGCGGCGGTCAAGGCCAAGGAGCTTTTCCGGAACGAGGTGGATTACATTATCAAGGACGGCGAGGCGCTGATAGTTGACGAATTCACCGGGCGATTGATGATCGGCAGGCGTTACTCGGACGGTATCCATCAGGCCATTGAAGCTAAAGAGGCTATTCGCATCAGGGAAGAGAACCAGACGCTCGCGACTATCACCTTCCAGAACTATTTCAGGATGTACGACAAGCTCGCCGGCATGACAGGCACCGCCACTACGGAGGCCGACGAGTTTCAACACACGTACAAGCTCGAGACGGTTGAGATACCGACCAATAAGACTATGATCCGTAAAGACATGCCCGATTTCATTTACAAGACCGAGAACGCCAAGTTTAACGCGGTTGTAGAGGATGTAATCGAGTGTTGTGAGAAGGGACAACCGGTGCTGGTCGGCACTGTCTCTATCGAAAAATCTGAACGCCTCTCTAAGATGCTTGCGCGGCGGGGCGTGGAACACGAGGTGCTGAACGCGAAGCAGCACGAGCGCGAGGCCGAGATCATCGCGCTGGCCGGCGAGAGCGGCGCGGTGACTATCGCCACGAACATGGCGGGTCGCGGCACCGACATCAAGCTCGGCCGGGGAGTTGTCGAAGTCGGCGGTTTGAAGATAATCGGCACGGAGCGTCACGAGTCACGGCGCATAGACAACCAGTTGCGCGGCCGCTCCGGGCGCCAGGGAGATCCCGGCGTCTCGAGGTTTTATCTGTCGCTCGAGGATGATCTCATGCGCCGGTTCGCGTCGTCCGCTATCGGGAGCATCATGGAGCGCTTTCACTTCCCGGAGGATGTTCCTATCGAGCACCGGATGATTTCAAAGGCGATTGAATCGGCGCAAAAGCAGGTCGAATCGCAGAACTTCGAGATGCGCAAGAACCTGCTCAAGTACGATGACGTAATGAACAAGCAGCGAGAAGTTATCTACAAGGAACGCAAGGAGTTGCTCGAGGGCGCGGATTTCGGGTCTGTGGCGCGACAATGGGTCGAGGAGACTGTTGAGTCGGCTATCGGGGCTTTCACAAACCCGCAGGTCTTTCCCGAGGAGTGGGATCTCGATGGAATGTTCGCTTATCTTTCCCAGATTTTTCCCACGAGCGTTTCAGCGGAGAGCTTTGAATTCGAATCGCTCACACAGGAGGAGTTGCGCGAAGAGCTATTTGAGGACGCCGAAAGAGTTTACAATGAGAGAGAAGAGGAGTTCGGTGGTGAGACCATGCGTGCGATCGAGCGCATGATCATGCTGGAGGTCGTGGACAATAAGTGGCGTGAACACCTTTACGCGCTTGATTACCTGCAGGAGGGCATCGGCCTGCGTGGGATGGCGGGCCGTGACCCGCTGATCGAGTACCAGGTGGAAGCTTATGACATGTTTGTGTCGATGCTCCAGTCCATCAAGGAGGAGTTCTCGAAATATATTTTTCATGCGCATGCCGCCGAAATCGAGCACGAGAGGGCGCCACGGCGGGTCTTTGAGAGCGGCCCCGGAGATCAGCCTGTTGCCGCTGCACAGCCGCTGCACAGCGATAAGGTGGGCCGCAACGCGCTTTGCCCCTGCGGCAGCGGAAAAAAGTACAAGAGATGTTGTGGCACGACTTAACTTTTGGGGTCAGGTCTTTTTTTTAAAGTTTAAGAGGGGTCTGGCAACGTCTACCGCTTTAGCGGTAGACGGCGCCTGACCCCTCTGGACGGACGATCGACTTTAAAAAAAAGACCTGACCCCAAAAGTTAAGTCGAATAAAAAGAAAGGGGTAGCTGGATGGTGACCGATTACGCAGACCGCATAGAGGCCTACCGGCGCGCGCTTTTGAAAATCAGTGATTATCTTTGAAGTTGTTAAATCGCGCGCCGAGCTAGAGAATCTCAAGAAAGAAACGGTTGCCCCGGCGTTCTGGGATAGCCAGGAGAAGGCAAAGAAGATCATGGCGCTGATTTCCCGGCTGGAGAATCGGGTGTCTATGTTCGACCGCATCATGAGTCACGTGTCCGAGCTGGACGAGATGAACCGTCTCGGGATCGAGGAGCAGGACGCGTCCTTCGAGACAGAGATTGTCAGTGGACTGGAATTTCTTGACGCGGAAATCGCCTCTATTGAATTAACCACGCTCCTTCAGGGTAAGTTCGACTACAATGACGCGATTGTCTCGCTACACCCGGGCGCCGGCGGGCTCGAGTCACAGGATTGGGCCGAGATGCTCATGAGGATGTACCTTCGCTGGGCCGAACGCAGCGGGTTCAAAGTTGATCTCAATGACGTGCAGCCGGGCGATGGAGCCGGCGTCAAGAGTGTGACTTTCACTGTTCGTGGCGAATACGCTTGCGGTTATATGTTGTGTGAGAAGGGCGTTCACAGACTGGTGCGCATCTCGCCCTTCGATTCCGCGAAGAGGCGCCACACCTCTTTTGTGTCGCTTGACGTCATACCTGAAGTTGCCGAAGAGCTGGACATCGAGATCGACACCGGGGATCTGCGCATCGACACGTATCACTCGTCGGGCGCAGGCGGACAGCACGTGAACGTTACCGACTCCGCCGTGCGCATCACGCACATTCCGACTGGCGTTACTGTTCAGTGCCAGAACGAGCGTTCGCAGATAAGCAACAAGGCGACCGCGATGAATATTTTGAAATCACGGCTGTACGATATCGCGCAACGCGAAAAAATGCGGGAGATCGAGGATATGCGCGGTGAGCAAATGGATATCGCGTGGGGGAGCCAGATACGCTCGTACGTCTTCGCGCCGTATCAGATGGTGAAGGATCACCGCACGGGCGTGGAGACCGGCAATATTCAGGCGGTTATGGACGGGGAGATAGATTGCTACATTCAAGAGTGCCTCCGCTGGAGGAAGAAGCAGGAAGCGGAGAGCGCCGGCCATGAGCATGGCGGTGACCGTGGCAAATAAGTCGCCTGATGAGCTCAGGATCAAGACCGACTTTCACGTTCACACCATTTCCAGCGGGCACGGCTTTTCGACCGTGAGAGAAATTTGCAAAGAGGCGGCGGCCCGCGGACTCGAGATGATCGCGGTGACTGACCATGGTCCGGCCATGCCGGGGGGCGCCCACATCTACTACTTCACGAACATGGTCGTGATGCCCCGCGTGCTTTCAGGCGTGAAGGTGCTGCGTGGCGCCGAGTGCAACATCATAGACACGGATGGAACCCTCGATCTCCACGATCGCGCGCTCGATTCGCTTGATATCGTACACGCCGGCATTCACCCGCTGACAGGCTATGAAGGGAACTCCGTTGAGGACAACACACGCGCTGTTCTTGCCGTGGTCGAAAGCGGCAAGGTCGATGTCCTGGCGCATCCGGGCAATCCGCTATATCCGTTGAACTACGGCGCCGTTGTCCGCGCCGCGGCGTCGAAAGGTGTACTGATAGAGATCAATAATTCTTCATTGACGTATATTCGCAAGGGGAGCCTTGACAACTGTCGCGTGATACTTGATGAGGCAAAAAAAGCGGATGCGTGTGTATGCATAGGCAGCGACGCGCACGACGCTTCGCTTGTCGGGATTTTCGACCACGCGCTCAACCTAGTCGATGAGGTCGGCCTGCCTGATGAGCGGATAGTGAACAGGGACGCATCCTCCCTGCTGGAGTTCTTCTCCCTGCGCGGCAAGAAGGAAATACTGTTCCAGTAGGTTAAGTATAAGTAGTCTGAAAAAGAGGGTTGATTTGTCGTAGTCTCAAAGTCGAAAGGGATGTTTTTTTTGATCAAGTTCAGACGGCTGTCGAAGGTGTACCAGGGCAACGTATACGCTCTGGACGACGTGACCGTGGATATAGAGAAAAAGGAGTTTGTGTTCCTGGTGGGGCCGAGCGGCTCCGGCAAATCCACTTTCATCAAGCTCATGTTGAAGGAAGAAGAGCCGACGAGCGGACAGATATACATCGCCGACACGAATTTGGCGGAAATCAAAAAGTGGAAGACCCCGTACCTCCGCCGCAAAGTGGGGTGCGTTTTCCAGGATTACAAGCTTCTGCCCAATAAGACTATCTACGAGAACGTCGCTTACGCGCTGGAGGTCACCGGCAGGCCCCGCAGGATAATCGAGTCGTACGTGCCGGAGGTGCTGCGGCTCGTTGGGTTGAGCCACAAGCTTGAATCCTACCCTGATGAGATGTCAGGCGGTGAGCAACAGCGTGTTTCGATCGCAAGGGCGTTCGTGAATCGCCCGCCTATTCTGCTCGCGGATGAGCCGACGGGGAACCTGGATCCGTCGATGTCCATCGGCATTGTCAAACTTCTCGAACGAATCAACAACACGGGCACCACCGTGATCATGGCCACGCACGACCAGGACATCGTCAACACCTTCAAGAAAAGGGTGGTCGAACTCCGCGACGGGCGGGTTATCCGCGACCAGGCCCGGGGGGTGTACGGTTATGGCAATTAATTTCATGTACTTCATGAGGGAATCCGGCTCCTCCATGAAGCACAACATGGCGCTGACGGCCGCCGCCGTTATGGTGACAAGCCTTTCACTGCTGATTCTCGGGATCGTAGGGATGTCCGTGCACGCCGGCAACGGCCTGGCCGCCAATATGAAGGAGCGCGTTGACGAGATCAGGGTTTTCCTCAAGGACAACGTTACCATGGAGGAGCGCGCCAGCGTGGAGGCGTTCATTCGAAAGATGCCTGAGGTCAAAAGCGTTGAGTATATTTCCAAGGAGGCCGCGCTCGAGGAGTTCAGGAAAATGTACAAGGATGAGAAGACGCTCCTTGACGAGATAGAGGGCAACCCCCTGCCCGCCGAGTTCAAGGTGCGAATGACGGATCCGAAGTTCAACAGTGTGGTCGCAAAGAATATCGAAAGCCGTCCGGAGGTTAGTGTTGACGAGGCCGGCAAGAAAGAGATCAAGAACCCGCGGGACGTGGTAAACAAAGTATTGCGGATCACCGGGGCCGTTCAGAAGTTCGGCTTTGTGATCGTGGTCGCGTTCGGCCTGGTTTCCGTGGCTCTCGTGTCAATTACCATCAGGATGGCGATCTATTCCCGGCGCGCGGAGATCGGCATCATGAAGCTGGTTGGCGCGACCAACTGGTTCATCCGTTGGCCGTTCATGATGGAGGGGGTGGCCGAAGGGTTTTTCGGCGCGATTGTGGGGATTATCGGGACCCTGCTGGTCCACTCATGGTTCATCACAAAGCTCGAAGCCGCGTCGGAGAATGTCAACCTGGTGTCCAGTGGTTACCTTGCGCTTCTTTCGTTTGCGCTCGTCATCATTGGGATCGTGATGGGCGCCGTGGGCAGCGCACTGGCCCTTAGAAAGTTCATAGAGGTATAACACTTAACTTTTGGGGATCAGTCCCCCATGGCGCGCGGACGCGCCACCGCTGTCCGTGCCCCCTCGCCCGGGGTCACCGCGCGCAAAGCGCGTGGGGTGGGGAGAGGGTTGGGGTGAGGGGTATAGTGGTAGCCTGAACGGGGTTTATTTTCGGAGCAGGTCTTTTTTTAAAGTCACTGGCCCGTCCAGAGGGGTCAGGCACCGTCCACCGCTAAAGCGGTTGACGTTGCCAGACCCCTCTTAAGCTTTAAAAAAAGACCTGACCCCCAAAAGTTAAATGAGGAGTCAACTTGGACGAAGAACAAGGAAACACACCACAATACCAGCGGCCGCCGCCGTTGTTGGCACCGCCTTCTCCGCCCGCTCTAAGAAAACGCCTTTCGCGATCCAGTGTAATAGCAACAGGCATTCTGGTCGTTCTGATTGCGGCTGGAGCGCTCACAGGCATCGGCCTTGTCATCAATAGAGCTCTAGCCAGGAAAAAAGCTTTCTCGTTTGATCTCCGGGAGCAGTCCGCTTACACGAACGCTATGTTTGACATCAAGAGCTACTATCTCAAGCCGTATGACGAAACCAGGATTGAGGCGGCGGCGAGCGTGGCGGTAGAGAAAGAGAAAAAGAAAGGGGTGACCTCGTTCGCCAGGTTGACCGGCGTGGGGGTGAATGCTCTTATCAAGGCGCTTGGCGATCCACACAGTAATTACATGACCCCAAATGAAAACAAGCGAATGGAGCAGGATCTGAGCGGGTCTTTCTTCGGTGTCGGGTTTACCCTTCGAATGTACAAGGGCAGGCCAAAGGTCGTCTCTGTCATCAAGGGGTCGCCGAGCGATAAGGCGAGCGTGAAGTCCGCTGATATTATCATGTCGGTCGATGGTATGGACACAAAGGGCAAGAGATTGGACAACGTGGTTCTTCACATCAGGGGCAGGCAAGGCACAAAGGTGAAGATCGAAATCGAACGTGGCGGCAAGACACTGAACTTCGTGATAACCAGGAAGAAAATACAGATTCCCGACTTTGAGTCAGATTTGGTTGACGGCAAGTACGGAGTGATTAGACTTTTCGAGTTCAACAGGGGCGTAGGCCGGAAAGTGCGCGCGGTGGTGAAGGATCTTCAGGCCAGGGGCGCTCAAGGCTTTATTCTTGACTTGCGAAACAATCCCGGCGGCCTTCTGGACGAGGCTGTTCAGGTTTCCAGCGTGTTTGTCCCCGATGGAGTCATCGTTTCCTACCAGACCAAGGGTAATAAAAAGGTAAACGAGAAGGCTTCGGGTGGGGTCGAGACTGCCAGGCCGCTCGTGGTGCTCGTGAACGGGGGCAGCGCCAGCTCCTCCGAGATTGTGGCAGGGGCGCTCAAGGACAGGGAACGGGCCGTGCTTGTAGGAATCAGGACGTACGGCAAAGGATCGGTGCAGAAAGTGTTCGCGTTAGGCGACGGAAGCGCGGTCAAGCTTACTATATCGCTTTACTATTTGCCAAAAGGCGAGTCGATAGATGGCAAGGGGATTCAGCCGCATGTGGTCGTCGAAGACAAGAGTGATCAGGCTAAAGAGGAAGCAGCCCAGTTCGATAAGGCCAAACAGGCTCTCGAGAACATGATTGAAGGGAAACCGCCGATAAGCCTCCTGCCGGAAACGTTGCCGATCGCGGCCTGAAGGAGGTTCGGGATGTTTCCCCCGCCCTCCGCTCGCGGACTTGAGACGTCGGTCGAGGAAAACACCCCTCGCTTTACTTAAAAACGCATAATTTGGTTTGACCCCATTATGCCCCATATCCTGTGGTGTCATCGCCCGGTGTTATACTCAGGTGTTATACTCATCTTATGTCCAAAAATGATGATCGGATGGCCAACCAGGTCAAGTCCACAAATCGCAAGGCCTTGCGGGATTACCAGGTCGAGGACAAGCTCGAGGCGGGCCTGGTTCTGACGGGTAGTGAGATCAAGTCTATCCGCAGAGGACGGGCGACGCTGGTCGATTCGTACGCGGCGATCGAGGGCGGGGAGGCTTTTGTTCACGGGATGAACATCTCGCCGTACGCGCAGGCGTCCTGTTTCGGGCACGATCCGATGAGGACGCGCAAGCTCCTGCTCCACAGGGGGGAGATAGAGCGTTTGACCGGCAAGATCGCCGAGAAAGGCTATACTCTGATCCCGTTGAGGTTGTATATTAAAGATGGCAAGGCAAAACTGGAACTGGGGCTTGCCCGTGGGCGGCGCCAGTACGACAAGAGGCGCGAGATAGCCCGGCGTGACGCGGCTCGCGAGATAGACAGGGCGCAGAGAAGGAAAGTCCGCACTGTCAGGACAACATCCAGCGACGGATAAAGCGTGTGGCCAGGCTGAAGCCTGTTCACTGGAAAGATGTGGGGGCGACAAGGTTTCGACAGAACCGAAGGAGGCGATAGTGCGGGCCGAGCTCCAATAACTCGCAAAACTGTTGGAAAAAAACTAAACGCCAATTCTGAAATGGCACTGGCTGCTTAAACAGTAGTCACGTCCCCCGGGTGAGGCCTGCGGCCCCGGGTAAGGCGACGTTAGCAGGACAGCCCTTCGCCGGGGTTCCGACGGCAACGGGGTTAAATTTTCTGGAACTGGCTAAAGGCGAGGCCTCCCGCGGGCCGAGCCTCGAGCGAAACTTAAACCGCGGGATACGCTCGTAGACTCTGTCGTTGAAGCGCTTCTGGACGCGGGTTCGACTCCCGCCGCCTCCACCAACTAAGACCAGACCAGGGGTCAGGCACCGTCTACCTCTCCGTCTACCTTTACTGCGTAGAGGGGTCTGGCAACGTCTACCGCGCAGCGGTAGACGGTGCCTGAACATTCTTCCCGAATTTTCAAGAGGATTTATGTGTTTTCCCGAAGTTCATACTCCCTTCCGTGTTCGATCATTGACCATA